>CAYOTE010000111.1:0-8193 GCA_964406785.1 uncultured Clostridia bacterium | reverse complement strand
GAATAGGGCAAAAGCAACCTGTAACAATTTACAGAATAGTAACTAAGGGAACAATTGAAGAAAAAGTTCTGAGTTTGCATAAAAAAAAGAGAGAATTAGCTGATGCCTTATTGGAAGGAAGTGAGATAAGCGGTAAATTATCATATGAGCAGTTGATAGATTTAATTAAGAACAGATAAAAAAATAGAAATTAAAAAAACGTAGTGGACACGGGAATTAAGATTTAATTTCTCAGGTATTCCTACAGACGGTTATGAAGAACTTGTAAAATTTGGTTTTTATTCATCAATCAAAAACAGTATAACTCTTTTTATAAACAGATATAAGGAGAGATATAAGTTCCCAAAGGGTTTTTCAATAAAAGAGATTGAGGATGTTGATAGTTTTGTTTCGTCTTTATACTATATTGGGGTTATTGCAATTGCTAAGAAGAGGAGCGAGCACCATTTTTTAAGATACCGAATAGGGTAATAACCAAGATGTTATAAGGCTTTATCAACATTTAAATGTATTGCATATATTTTTAATTGTGAGTTAATTTTTTAATAACAAAACTTTCGGTACTAAAGGTTTGATTATCATCAGAATCGCTATTTATTTTTAAAAGAAAATTATTTGTAATTGCAATGACTTGCCCGTTTATAAGTTGTTCTTTAATTATTTTTCCTTGGAGATTATAAATTTGCAACTTAGTTTTTTGAATATTGCCATTATTATCGATTTTACGGTTTTGTGATAATATAATTTTATTATTTAAAATAAAAATATTATCATATATATTTTTGTAATTACGTTTAATCATATGTTTAGCTAAATAATGCATTCGGTTTCCTGGTGTAAAATAACTAATTAATAGTTTTTTATGTTTAATAAATGCACTTTTTGACAATTTGTTTTTTGACAAGTTTAATTTAATTGATGTAGTTATTTTTCCAAACTTATTATAAATATTAATTACATTTTCATCACTTTTTGCAATTATAATATGATTAAATTGTATTATTCTCATAATAATATGTGGTTTAAAAAGAATATTGGGACCTCCATATCCCCTTTTGTGAGATAGTTCTCCGTCAATTTTAATTGTAAAAATCTTATTTATAAATTTCCCGTTTTTATCAAAACTTTTAATATTTGTTTCATCTTGGGTAATATATAAATTCCCGACAGATTCCCAGCCTATTCTTTTATTTGTCATAATAAACATTTCACTGTCATTACTAAAAATTAAACTTTTAATAGTATCTAAATTTATTTTTGTTCCCTGTGTTTTTAACAATCCTATATAAATACCCATTACTGTTATAGATAGTTACTTTTCCTACTCCAGAAAAAAATTCCGGTAAATAAAGATAGTTATTTTGAGAGTTGATAAATATTTTAAAAACTCGATTTATTTCTCCCGGTCCTTGACCTTTTCTACAAAATGTTTTTATATATTTACCTTTAGAATTGAATTTAAAAATTTGATGTAATTTAAAAGATAAAAGAAACATTTCATTTTTTGAATTCATTACGAATGATGTAATTCCTACAATCTTATTATTATTTGAAGTTGTTAAAACAATGCTTTCGCTAAAACAAGTACTATATATTAAGAAAAATACAAGAAACAATAAGCTTGGAATTGTTTTAATTCTCAATTATGATCCCTTTTTCACAAGGTGCAAAGCTTGCTTTTACGGTTTTGAACACATCAGCCGCAACCACCCAGTGTACGTTTTGATTTTGGAATTACAACCTTACGTGGTTTTGAGTTTTTTAATATTTGATATACCTGTTGACCGAATTCTTTTCTGAATAAATATGTGTCTTTAACTATACTGTTTGTCGGTATAACAGAAGGCATTTTAAAATTTAATATATTTTTACTAAAAGTTAAGAATCCGCCCTTTAGAACAAAAATATTCTGAGGTTCGTAACCTACCTTTTGTGCTAATACGGCAGTTTTTATACCGATTTTTTCATCATTTCCATAAATGATAGTAATTTTATTGTATGCATTAAAGATATTTTTCATTCTCATATAGAATAAATCCGAAGGTTTTGCATTTATAGCATATGGAAGTGCCAATTTTTTAAATTCGTCTTTACCTCTTAAATCAACAAATTGCATTGTTTTATCACCTTTTATCAAACGAACGGCAATCTCATCGGAAGTAATATAATTAATATGAACGTCTTTCCCAAAATCAGGTTTTGCAAATTCGTTTAATAATGATGTCTTTTGGGGACTCAAAAATATTGATATTACGCCTATAATTACAGCAAGAACGGACATTTTTATAAAAATATGCTTAGGCGTAGGGTCAGCTGTCTTACCTTTATTAACAATACTTTCTATTTTTGCAATTCCCCAAAATGAAAACAGAGCAAAAAGAATTATTATAAAAGTAAATAAACCCATTGATATATTCATACTGTCAAAGAGTTGAGGCGTACCCAAATATGAGCCCTTGTATAAGCCTTCAAACATGGGAAAGCCAATTATAAAAATGAATATACCGAAGGCAACACCAAGTACTAAAAATAATGCATCGAGCTTACCTATAAAGACAGCACATACACTTGTCCCCGGGCAGTATCCACCGATAATAAAGCCTGCTCCCATTATTACACCGCCTACAATAATAGACCATAAATAAGTGGGGTTTATATAAATCGTGTCGAGATTAAGCAATCCGAAGTGTCCTAAGAATAAAATGCCTACCATTCCTGTAACAGCTGCGGTAAAAAACACCCTCCATACCGTAAAATCATATCCGTAAAAAACACCGACTAATTTTTTAGATGAAGAAAATCCGGCAGATTCCAAAATATAACCGAAAAAGAATCCGATTATCAACGCAAACATCAAATTTAAGTTTTGTTCAGGAAATATTGGTCCCATATCAAGTCCTCTTATTAAAATTTATAGCCAAAGTTTTTTAAAAAACGGTGCAAGGATATATGCAGTCCCAAAAATTGCAAACGTTATTAAAAAACCGGCAACCGAAAAAACAGCCATTCCGTCCAAACCTGCACCGCTCGTGCAACCACGCCCAAATTGCGAGCCTATGCCAAATAAAGTCCCGCCAATAAATGCAGCCACCAATCTTGCCTTAGAAGATAGTCTCTTCCCACGCTCGATGGTAAATCTATTTCTACCTGCAATAAGTCCCGAAACAAATGCTCCAATCATAACACCGATAATTTCCCATATAAGCCAGGATTTCCAGGGACTTTCCTGATGAGTTACCTTATATGATTTTATATACGGTATTTTAAGACTTGCTTGAGGTGCAATTGTGTCCATTGTGCCTATAACGGCATTTTTTACAGCTCCACTGGCTCCTAAGCCGTCTCCGTTAAGATAAATTGCCAAGACTATTAAAAGTCCCAATAAAAAACCGGCTAAATAAGGATTCATATATTGTTTTTCTTGTATCATTATAACTCCTTAGATATTTTCAATTTTGTCAACCTTGTTATGTTCATCATTCTCATCATCAATATCCTCCCACCCGGTAATCATTGCCTTAAGATTGGTTAGAACAGTATGACCTGTTGTTATTAAATATAGATGTCCTACAAGAAATATTATTAAAAAATATGCACCGATTGTATGCCATAAAGCTATCGTGCCTAATCCTGAAATGTTAATAGGATCTATAATGTTTGCCTGTGGAAGTCTATAATAAAAGTATAATAAACCGGAAATCATCATCAAAGGCATAATAAAAGCCATCAGGAAAAAATATGTTATCTTCTGTAAAGGATTTAATTTGCTTAATCTATTCTTCTTTGTCGGATGAGGTGCATCTTTGAAAATACCGATTAGATAATATTGAATTTGAGCAATCATATTTTTCGGTGTCGGTATGTACTGTTTCACTTCACCGGTAGTAAGATGCCAAAATGCGGCAAACACATACAATATCAACAATGCCCATCCTGCATACCGATGATATACAACGGCATTTTCATAACCGAAGAAAGAATATGAACCGTGAACCTCAAAGCCCGTAAAAGCGAGAAACAAGATAAGTAAAGCCTGAGTCCAATGCCAA
Organism: uncultured Clostridia bacterium; assembly: GCA_964406785.1. GTDB lineage: Bacteria > Acidobacteriota > Aminicenantia > UBA2199 > UBA2199 > JAOZTV01. Next base: position 4,144 of record CAYOTE010000111.1, on the reverse strand, counting down.
AATCTTTCAAAACCTTCATATATATATACTTTTTTCATTGTCTTATCCTTTTTTCTTATTAAAATAATATCTTAAAGAACCATGCCCCAATATACCCAACAAAGTCAAGATGATAAACAATATACCAAAGGTATCTACAACGTCGAAACTGTCTCTTGCCGGCATATAAAAATCATTTAATCCCTCTAACCTGCTATTATTCTTCGTATGACAATCGGTACATTGCAAGGATTTATCCTTTGTTGACACCATATGATCTATTGGCCAGTACATTGTTGTATTAATCCAACCGAATTTTCCACTGTACGGAAGGTTAAGGAGTTTCATGCCTGCCGCTGCTGATTTTTGCCAATCAAAATCTTTCCAATATGCACCTTCTCCTTTTTTTTCCGCCCAAAGTTTAGGTTGAATAATTAAACGTGTACCAAGATCAAACGGCTGTTTTGTCTTATGTATTCTCCACGGATATATCTTTGAGCGTACATCCTTATATGAACCGTGAATTTTATTAAGACAAACGGCTTTGCCATCTTTTGTTTCTTCTTTTGAAACCTTTTGCCCAAGCACATAATGATCAACCGTTCCGTTAAACCAGAAGTATTTCGGTTTAAGATTTCTGCCCCAGGTAAAGTCTCCCTTTATTGATTTATAGATATGATCGCCGAAAGAATTTTCTTCCATATACGGCTTACCTTCCTTATCCAACTTACCGGCTGTTGACCAATCCCAGCTTGTATTTACAGAGTTAACCTTTGCATATACTGGAATATGACAGGTCTGACACGCAACTTTTAGAGTATGTTCATTTAAAATCCTACTCTCATGCGGTTTATTGGTATGACAGTCCGAACATAAAAGTCTTCCTACGTTTTGTGACTCAATTGCAAAATCTTTTCCGGATATATTATGATGCTCGGTTTTATGACAATCAACGCATTGTAAATTTGCTCCGGTATCAGCCATATGTACGTCCACCTTACGAGCAGGGTGAAACATTGACTTTTCCAAATCACCATGTTTAACATTATTACCACCACCACCAAAAAAATGACATACGCCACAATTATCTCTCGTCGGGCGTCCTACACTTTTTGCAACAAGGTTCAAATCAACTGATTTCGCAGGATAGCCACTTGTTTCTCCGCCTTTTACGTAGGTATTGGAATTATCGTGACAGACCAAACAATCAATGTTCTCAGGGCGGGTATCCAATGCCGTTTCGGTTTTATTCCATCCGTAACCGGCATGACACTTGGTACAACTTCCTTCACTTCCCTGAGTTCCGATACAGAAATTATTAATTATGCTGTGTTTTCCTAAATAGGCAACACCTTTGTCTTTTAAATAAACCGGACGTTCCCAACGGAAATGCGGTGTACCGACTATTTCCTTATGAGTTTCATTATGACAAGATAGACAAGCCAGTGTTATATCTTGAGGCGTATCAAAATCCTTGTCCAATATGCCAAATTTACTGTGATCAACCGCTTTTTTCCTATGAGGGACAGAATACTTCTCTTTTAATTGTTCTAATTTTGTCGGGTAAACAGTATTGTCTTTCAAATAAAAGACTGCCCCGACGATAAATAACCCAAAAATCAACAAAGTTAAATATGTATTTCTCATGTTTGTTCCCCAACAGATTTTTTATTTAATATTGATAAGTTTGGAAATAAGACAAAATCAATACCATTCAAAGCTTTTTTATCAATTAAATAATATATCATTTAACGATGTTATCATAATTAAAGATGAAGTGCAATATAAGGAATTGTATAAATTTAATTTTAAATTGCCATAAAGATGTGAAGATAAATAATTTACAAGTATTTTTACCTTAATGTTCTGTTTTTCAATTTTCGTATAATTTCTAATTTCCGTTTTTTTTCATTGTCCAGTATATAGTCGTTTTTTCAACGACAAGAAATAAAAAGTAAATTTCATGGTGCAATTTTTACATTAAAATAAATAGTCAATAAAAAAAACAGTGCAATTTTAGTTGATTAAAATTTTAGGTGTCAGATTACTCTTGACAAAAGTCGTTTTTTTTTATATTCTATACACTGTTAAGCGGGAATAGCTCAACGGTAGAGCACGACCTTGCCAAGGTCGATGTTGCGGGTTCGAATCCCGTTTCCCGCTCCATTGAATTTTGGCGGCGTAGCCAAGTGGTAAGGCAGGGGTCTGCAAAATCTCTATTCATCGGTTCAAATCCGGTCGCCGCCTTTTACTGCCGTTGTATCCCCAAAAGTAGTTAGTCTGTTTGAATTAAAAATTTAGCGAAATGTCCAAAAAGACTATTATAACAAGTTAAACGATTAAAGCGAGTGAAACATAGTTTCACTATTTTGAAATGAAGACAATTGAGTTTAAAATTATTAGAATGGGTTTATTGGACATTGCAGTAGGTTTTTATTAAAATTTGATTAATGTTAATTTGTAAAGTATTAAATTTTTTGATATATTAGAACTATGAATTATCGGAAAATGTTACTTGAAGTATTTATTATTGTTTTCTTAAGTCTTGTAATTGGTGTGCTTTTTAATCAGAGTAGGACTTCTCCTTTAAATATTATAGCAAAGATAAAATATAAGAAGGCTGATGCTGTTAGAAAATATGATGAAAAAATTATTACAGCTGATGAACTCTCTTATTATTTAACTCAAAACGAGGCTGTTATTTTTGACGCAAGAGATGTTGATTTATATAAAATTGGTCATATTCCTTTTGCTATATCTCTTCCCATAAGACAATTTGAAATTAAATTTAAAACGGTCAAAGGTGTTCTTAGTCGTTTAAAAACTATTATTGTATATTGTACGGGTGTAAATTGTCATGATTCTACTGAACTTGCCAAAAAATTAAATGAGCTTGGATATTTGGATGTATTTGTTTATAAGGGTGGTATTGCCGAATGGAAAGATGAATTACATAAACGTATTGAAATGGTCGAAAAATGATGTATAAATTAAATAAATTATTAAATAACTATTATATACAATTTATTGCTCGTGTTTTTTTGGGCGGAATTTTTGTATATGCAAGTTTTCATAAGATAGCTGAGCCTTCCCAATTTGCGGACATTATTAGGAATTATAAATTATTTCCAGAATTTTCAATAAATTTTTTTGCCGTTATGTTACCCTGGCTTGAATTAATTGCAGGTGTTTTTTTAATAAGTGGTAAGTTTATAAAAGCGAGTACTTTTATCTTATCGGGAATGTTGGTCATATTTATTATTGCTATTTCTATTAATATGGCAAGGGGACTCAATTTTGACTGCGGGTGTTTTACCTCTTCGGGTAAGGGGAGTAATCCTCTCTTATTATTGATAAGAGATATTTTAATACTGATACCTGGAATAGTTATATTTTTTGGTAAAGATTAGACTTTAATTAATTGTTTTATAGACCCAAAAAGTTGCAAATAAAGGAGGTAATCTTGGCAACAGCACAAAGACTAATAAATGATGGGATGAAAATAGAAAAGAGAAAAAAGGATTTGTTAGCCGAATGTTTCAAAAGAAAATGTCCTTTAAGTATATTTCCAATAAATAATTTTAGGGAGTAGTTTATACCTTGATCAAAAAATATTAGAATTGTAACTAATTGGTTGTAAAAACTACTCTGTTTTTTCATTGGGAACATGATATCTTAAAAAACCGATGTATAAGGTTGATAATTATTGCTTTTTAATTCTTTTACGGAATTCTTGAGTTACATTCCTGAAATTTTCATCAAAAGTGTAGCGAAATGTCCAAGAAGACGGTTATAACAAGTTAGGCGATTAAGACAAATGAAATATAGTTCCACTATTTTGAAATGAAGTCGATTGAGCTTAACGTGGTTAGAATGGGTTTATTGGGTATTGCAGTAGGTTTTGATTAAAATTTTACATTGGAAAATATTGACAATAATTCTTGATTTGTGTTATTATTTTGATACGTGACGTGACTGCGTTTATTTGTAATTTAAATAAGTAATTTAAGGAGATAAGGAACTTGTAATTTATTTTTATAGTATGTTATTTTAAATATATTGTTCCGAATATTAATATGAAAAAAAAAGATTTTATTTTTATAATTGGGGTGATTTTGTTTTTTATTCCCTTTTTTATTTTTGATTTCGTATCCGGTTTTTATAC
>CAYOTE010000110.1:0-8233 GCA_964406785.1 uncultured Clostridia bacterium | reverse complement strand
GGTGCATTTATTTTAGCCGAAAGAATAAGGAAAACAATTTTTAATACTAAAATTATTTTTGAAAAGAGAGAAATAAAAACTAGTGTAAGCATAGGGCTTGCGGAATTTGATAAGAATTCTCCCGAAGAATTAATAAATAAGGCAGACAAAGAACTGTATAAGGCAAAAACAGCCGGCAAAAACAGGGTGTCCTTTCTTAAAATATGAATCTTCAAAATTCAATATTTACAATAATTAGAAAAATAGGTCAAGGCGGCATGGCAACGGTTTACCTTGCAAGGCATATTGAATTAAACAAGTTGGTGGCTGTAAAGGTTTTAAACAAAGAATCAATATCGGATGCCGAGTATATTAAAAGATTTTTTCGTGAGGCAAGAATAACTTCAGGCTTGGAGCATCCTAATATAATTAAGGTAATTGAAAGTAATTTTACAAATGGAGCATTTTATATTATAACCGAATTTATAAATGGTGGAGATATGAATGAAATAGTAAACTTATCACAATTAAGTTTACATAAAAAACTTTCCATTATTTTGAAAATTATTTCGGCTCTTGACTGTGCACATAAGAACGGTATTGTACACAGGGACATTAAACCTTCAAATATTTTATTGACAAAAAATTATGAACCTAAATTATGTGATTTCGGTATAGCAACGGCTCTATGGGGACAGGAATCACGTCTTACACAAACGAATGAATTAATGGGAACAATGGACTATATTGCACCTGAGCAGAAGGAAAACTCTAAGAATGTTGATTTTAGAGCTGATATATACTCTATCGGAGTCATCTTATATAGAATAATTACAGGGAGAAAACCCATTGGTGCATTCAAAAGACCAAAAGAAATAAACAAAAAGATATCCATTAAACTTGACTCAATTATAATAAAATGTTTGCAACCACTACCGTCTGACAGGTATAAGAGCACAAATAATCTCTATATAGAGCTAAAAGAAGCAATTGATAACATAAACAAGAAGCTTAAAGGTATAGATAACATCAATTATTCAAATAATAACGGGGACAAGACTCTTGTAGACAAGAATGCATTTGACAAAATTATAGAAAAATTGCAAAAGGGAACTCTTACTGAAAAACTAAATTCAAAATCTATATTTTTAAAAATGGCGAGTATTAACCATAAACCTAAATTAATTAAACTCTTAAATAATTCGGATGGAATGTTAAAGGAGATTGTAATTGAAACAATTGGGACATTGAAAATTATAGAAGCCTGTGATATTTTAATTGAATTATTAGACGATTCGTATTATAATAAATTCGCAGCTGAGGCATTAGGTCAGATCGGTTGTGAAAAAGCGGAGGATAGTTTGCTAAATCTTTTAATCTCAGATAGAGAGGATTCACATATAGCGATAAGACCATTAGGTTTGATAGGCTCCGTAAGAGCGGTTAAATTACTTCGAAAATATTTACAGAGTAAGATAGACTGGATTCGAGAAGAGACTGTTGATGCGATGGGGTTGATTGATGATGAATCAATTTATGATTATATTGAAAATTGTGCAAATAGAGACTTGAATTCAACAATAAGGGCTAAGGCAAAAAAAATTTTAAAAAGGAGAAAATAAAATGAATAATAAGGGATCAATGGCTATTAAAACTATAATCTATTTGCTTATTTTAGGTTATGGTATTTTTGCAGGAGTTAAACTGCTTTCGACACACTTTACAAAAGCAACAATAAGGGATACGGCAGGTGAGCGAATAAGTCAAATTAAGGGACCAACTACCTATAGTCCTGAAAAAGCTGAAGAATTATTAATTAATGTATTAAAAGAGAACAATGTGTACGAAAACACAAATCAGGTCTCCGTTATGAAAACAGAGGACGGAAAGTATATAGCCTATGAAATTAAATACAAAATCAGGACAGATTTACTGTTTTTCCAAACGGACTGGGAAAATGTTCATATTAGAGAAAAATCAGACATAAATAAACGATTGTAATTTTAGGCTATAATTAATTTTAATGCTTGATAAAAATAAGGATATTGCACATATTAAGACATATCTCGGTATAATTGTTGCCGTGATATTTGTTATAATATTGAAGGATTTAAAATCCATATTTATTCCGTTATTGCTCTCTGTATTATTATACTTTTTATTTAATAGTGTAGTAAGAAAGATGCTAAGTTGGAAGATTCCGAAATCTTTTGCCCTGCTAATATTACTATTTTTCCTATTTGTAATTTTTTATCTTATCGGGATATTATTATTTGCAAACATTGCATCTGTCTCGGAAAATTTTCCAAAATATAGTGATAATATTTCCAGAATGTTGGAAAATTTTACACATAAGATTAATATTCCAAAATTAGACAGTGTACTAAAGAGCATAAAATGGAGTGAGATAGCACCGGTGTTAACAGGTACTTTCGGTACCTTTGCAACCTTTATAGGTAATATAATACTTGTTATAATTTTTCTTATGTTTATGCTCGCAGGTAGAGAATCCCTCTTTAAAAGATTACATACTGCTTTTTTACACGAAAAGGCAAATAAGATAATAGAACTGTTAAATTCAATCGAAGAACAGGTACAACATTATTTATTGATAAAGGCCGGTGTAAGTTTTATTACGGCAATAATAAGTTTAGCAATACTCTTAGTCGGTAATATGGATTTTGCAATCTTTTCTACGATCTTAATATTTGTATTAAATTTTATTCCGAATTTAGGTTCTATAGTAGCTACAATATTTCCCGTGTTAATAGCAATTGCCCAAAAAGGTTTTGTACTTGAAACCTTTTTAATTATAGGTGGATTGATATTAACACAAATTATTATAGGTAATGTTCTGGAGCCTAAAATTACAGGAAAAAGTATTAATATTTCACCCCTTGTAATTCTTATATCATTAATACTCTGGGGATGGATGTGGGGTATAGTAGGAATGATGCTTGCTGTCCCCATAACATCGGCATTAAAAATAGTGTTTAGCCATATCCCAAGACTAAAACCGATTTCAGATTTAATTAGTAATGAATAAAGGAGTAGAAGGTGCTTAGAATTTTTTCAGGTATATATAAGGGCAGACGGTTATTGTCTGCGACCTCGGATAAGGTTCGTCCTACAACAGCAAAGGTGAAATTATCATTTTTTGATACAATTCAAAAAGAAATACGAGAATCTATTTTTCTTGACGGATTTGGTGGGAGTGGAAATATAGGTATAGAGGCTCTTTCAAGAGGTGCTGAATACGTTGTGTTTATCGATGTTTTACCGGAGTCAATAAAATATTTAAAAAAAAATATTGAAAAAATAGGGATTAGTTCGGATCATTACAGAATAATAAAGGGAGATTATAATAGAAGTGTAATATCTCTTGGAAAAGATGGGTTTAAATTTGATATAATTTTTCTTGACCCGCCGTATAAACTATTAGATTTGGCAAATCCATTAAAAGTCATCCATAAACGGAATATTTTATCTGATGACGGGATAATTGTATTAGAAAGACCCACGAGAACTGATTTTGATGCTAAATTTTTTTACAAGTATAAGACAAATAAATTGGGTAAAAAATGTCTCGATTTTTATAGAAAAGAAGATAAAGAAAAAGACAAGGACGAATAAAAGGAGAAAAATAATGAATAAAAAAAGGAATTATAAATTTATACAGGGTAGTCTGATAATATGTTTTTTAATTTTTATTCTTTTTTCATTTAATTACTGCACAAAACCAAAAGAAACAAAAAAAGATAAGAAAGATTATTTGCAAATTCAAAGAAGAAAATTATTTAAAACTAAAATGGATATAAAGACACTTGGTGATGCTATAATGCAATACGTTGCGTCAACAGGTAAGGCTCCCAATATTAAAAAAATCTCAGAACTAAGAAATTTGGGTTTCCCTTATTTTGCAAATCTTAGAGAGTTAAACGATGCTTGGGGTAATGCCTTCTTATACCAGAGGGACGTTAATGATTCGTCATCTTATTTTATAGCCTCAGCCGGTAAAGACGGTAAATTTGAAGGATGGGAACAAAGTGGCACTTATAATGTTACCATATTTGAACACTATAATAAGGATATAATATATTCCAATGGAGGATTTCTCTATACGTCTAATTAATCCTAAGTATTATCAATATTGTTAATACTATCAATACAAAAACGAGTTCGAAAATTCCATAGTGCCCATTATCTATGTTGAATTAAATGGAAATTTTTTCCATAATATTGGTAATTCCTTACCATATTATTATAATAATTAAGAGAGTTTATGCGTTTTCGTTTGGCATCCTTTTTGCATAATATTTATGGAGGAAGATGGAAACAGGAAAAGTTAATCAGTTGTCAGCAATGTTTTTGATGCCGTATAATAGTGGCATACAGAAAACAAACTTAAGTCAACCTCTCAATACGGCTAAGGAAAATAGTTTCAAAAAAGAATTAGTTCTTAAAACAGAAAGTAAAAAAGCTGAGAAAACTACATTAATTAGCGAATCGGATAAAATAAATAACAGCCCAAAAACTGTCGAACAGGATAGAAAGAAGGAACATATATCAGAACATAATAATGAGACTAAGGAACCAAAAGATAAAAACATTGAAAAATCTTCAAAAAAACAGGCAGAACAGGTAAAAGAAAATAAAGATAAATCAGGTAATAAACCTGATAATAAATTAGACGATAAAGTTGTCGATAATAGTAAGAAAGCAAAGATTAAACAAGTTCATATTAAATCACCGATAAAAAGTCATATTAAGGCAATTAAAGAGGGTATTATAAATAATGAAATTACAAAGAAACAAATAAAAGAAAAAGTTATTGATACCAGATTACATCATAGTAAAAAGACAAGCTCAAAAAAGAGTCCCGAACAATTATTGTTTAAGGAAACTCAAACAAAAAACATAGAGCCACATAAGACTAAGATTAATAAGATAAAAGAGTTTAAAAAAGTCATTGATAATAGATTTAAAAATCACAAAAAAACGAATAAAAAGCCGGAACAACCGATTAAACAAACAACAGATACCCAAAATGATGTTGAATCAAAAGAAAAAATTGTCATTGCTAAGAACGAGCCTGTTAAAACAAATATTGCTCCGGTAAATTTTCATCTTAATTTAGAAAAAGAAATATCTGTCTCAGAAATCAAACAAGATAGAACTGGCAACTTCAAACAACTTTTTGAACAGTATCAGGAAATATCGAACAAGATTCTAAACAAGGTTGATAATGTAATTAAGTATATGGCAACAAAGGGAACCGAGGCTGTTTCTATAAGGCTTCAACCTCCGGAACTTGGGAAGATTCACATTGAATTAACAGTTAAAGATAATTCAATACATGCCAAAATACATACTGAAAATATTGCGGTTAAGGAAGTTATACTTACCAATCTTGATCAATTAAAATCGGGTATAGAAAATAATGGATTTAATATAAATAAACTTGATGTTGAGGTGGGAGGTTTTAAAAATTTCCTACCCAACGAATCACAGCAATTTGGGAGTAAAAACAAAAATAATAAACCAAATAATGGTGGCAAACTTTTTGGCAATGGTAGTAATGTTGCCGAAGTCATTAACAGACCTCTTAATCCATACATTTTTACCATAGGCAGAAGTGTCAATATGCTTGTATAACCTGAAATTTTTATTGCAATTATAAGCCTTTCCCTATATAATAAAATTGATGAAAGTATTAGGAGGTTTTATGATAGAAGTTGTAGGATTGACAAAGAATTTCAAATTGAATAAAAAGCATAGACGAGAATTGGGACTGGATAAGAACGTTAAATTTATATCAGCAGTAAAAGATGTAAATTTTAAGTGTGAACCGGGTAAAATATTTACACTCTTAGGACCAAATGGTGCGGGTAAAACTACCGTTCTAAGAATGATTGCAACGATGTTAAAACCCTCGGCAGGTTCAATAAGGGTAGCCGGTTTTGATACGGTAAAAGAAGCTGGTAAGGTAAGAGAGAACATAGGCTTTTTAACAGGTTCAACCGGTTTATATGCAAGACTTACTCCTCTTGAAGTTGTAAAATACTATGCTGATTTATATGGAATGGATAAGAATAAATTTGAAGAGAGAAAAAATGAATTATTTGAAACATTGGGAATAAATGAGTTTGCAAAACAAAAGATAGGAAAACTCTCATCGGGAATGAAACAAAAGGTATCTATTGCCAGAACCATGATTCACGATCCGCAAGTTTTAATCTTTGACGAACCTACGCAGGCACTCGATGTTATAACTGCAAGAAATATTATAAAACTTATAAGAGACAGTCGGGACAGAGGAAAGACAATTATTTTTTCAACTCATATAATGGGTGAAGTGAGTCTTTTAAGTGATGAACTTGCCATAATACATAAGGGTGCATTGCTGTACAATGATAGCTTTGAAAATTTTAAAATTCAAATGAAGACGAACTCGGTTGAAGATGAATTTATCAAGTGTATTGAGGAGGCATAATATGAAAAGAATTTTAACGATATATTTAAAAGAGTTAAAAGATACTCTAAGAGATAGAAGAACGCTTATTATGATGGTAGTAATCCCATTGGTGTTAATCCCTTTAATAATGACTGTAACTGCAAAAATTGCTGTTTCTCAAAATAAAAAAGCCAAGAATAAAATATTACAGGTCTGTATAATTTCAAATGGGAATGCAGCTGATTTTGTAAAATTAATAAAAAGCGAAAATGATATTAAAATAAATGACGCAAAAAATCTTGAAGAAATAAAAGATTTAATAAGAAAAAGAAAGCTTGATTTTGGAATAGTCATTACAAAAGATTTTGATAATAATTTAAAAAACAAGACAATTAACGACATATCTATATACTATAGATTTTCTACTGAAATGGATATTCTAAAAAGAAGAATTATGAAGGTGCTGGACACATATAAATCAGATATTATTACAAAGAGATTGAAGAGTATAAATATGGATAATTCCTTTATAACGCCATTTAATATAACGGAAAAAGATCTTGCCTCTCAAAAGGAAAGAATAGGAAAGGCTATAGGTGGTTTTTTGCCTTACCTCTTTGTTATCTTTAGCTTTATGGGTGCATTTTATCCTGCAATAGACTTAGCGGCAGGAGAAAAGGAAAGAGGGACTATCGAGACCTTATTGGTATCTCCTTCAACGAGACTTCAAATTGTATTGGGAAAATTTCTTGTAGTTATGCAGGCAAGTCTTATTAGTGCTATAATTGGCTTTATAGGTGTATATATTGCTGTTTTACAGATGAATGATGCTGCGGGACAGTTAATGAACATTCTTCTTAAGATACTGGAATTTAAATCTATAGCCTTAGTACTGTCACTATTATTTCCTCTCAGTATATTTTTTGCTGCCATTCTTCTATCTTTATCTATATACGCAAAATCATTCAAAGAGGCACAAAGTATAATGACTCCTTTAAATTTTATGGTTATTATACCCGCAGCAATAGGAATGATGCCGGGAATAAAACTTACCACAATGACGGCTCTGATACCGATTCTTAATATATCTTTGGCATCAAAAGAAATATTGGCAGGAACAATAAAAATCGGACTTTTAGCCGAGACATATATATCACTCTTTGTTCTTGCAGGTATATCTCTTTACTTTTGCACTCAATGGTTTAAAAGAGAGGATGTTGTTTTTAGAGGATTATAAGAACATTCTCTTATTTTAAAATTTATAATGAAAAGAGAAATTTATATAGGTAAGGTTGGTATCGGAGGAAGTCATCCGGTATCAATTCAATCAATGACCTCTACTCCGACTATAGATACCGTATCTACGCTTGAACAAATAAAAAGACTGTATATTGCGGGATGTGAAATAGTGAGAGTGGCAATCCCCGACGAGAATGCACTCCTATCGTTTAAAAAGATTGTACAAAAGTCACCTATTCCGATAATTTCCGATATTCATTTTGACTATAAATTGGCAATAGAGTCGATAAAAAACGGTGCAAACGGTATTAGAATAAATCCGGGAAATATTGGCAGTAATACAAAGGTTAAGGAAATTCTTGCCTGTGCAACTCAATATAATATTCCTATACGAATAGGTGTAAATTCAGGTTCGGTTGAAAAAAAATTTATAAAAAAGGGTAAATCAAAGGTTGAAGCAATGGTTGATTCTCTGATGGATAAGATTGATTTCTTTGAAAAAAATGAATTTACAAATATAAAACTTTCAATTAAATCATCGGACGTACAAGAGACAGTTGA
>CAYOTE010000109.1:0-8260 GCA_964406785.1 uncultured Clostridia bacterium | reverse complement strand
TATCTTTAACGGTCAGGATTTATCTCCGAGAGATAATATAGAGATTAAAATTGAGGATCATTATTATGATAGGACAGATGCCTCGGTAGTGTTTAAGTGGAGAGATAAAAATACGGGTAATACTAAATATATTTATCATGGTAATGACGGTACTTCAATGCCGTGGAATGATACTGCTCAATTAAATTATCTTAATCCTGAGGTAAGGGAGGCAGCCATTCAGACAATTTTATCTGTTTCAAAGAAATTTCCAATTATAAGATTTGATGCTGCAATGACATTGACAAAGCTTCATTATCATAGGTTGTGGTTTCCAGAGCCGGGTTCAGGAGGCGATATACCTACGAGAGCGGAAAACGGAATGAGTAAGGGAGACTTCTCAAAATTGATGGGCGAGGAATTTTGGAGTGAGGTAGTAAGACGAGTTGCCGAAGAGTCAAATGATACCCTCTTATTAGCAGAGGCTTTTTGGCTTATGGAGGCATATTTTGTCAGGACTCTTGGGATGCATAGGGTTTATAATAGTGCGTTTATGAATTTTCTCAAAAATGAGGAGAATGCTGAATTCAGGACATCAATAAAAAATACAATAGAGTTTAATCCTGAGATATTAAAGCGTTTTGTTAATTTTTTAAATAATCCCGATGAGGAAACAGCGGTCGTGCAATTCGGAAGAGACGATAAGTATTTTGGTGTAACGGTCTTGGTATCTACTCTGCCCGGTTTACCTATGTTTGGACATGGTCAAATAGAAGGCTATTCTGAAAAATACGGTATGGAGTATAGGAAGCCGTATTGGGAAGAAACACCCGATTATAATACAGTTGAGAGGCATAAAAGAGAAATTTTTCCTATTTTGAAAAAAAGGTATATGTTTTCAGGGGTGGAAAATTTCAGATTATACGATTTTTATCTGCATAATGGAGGAGTTAACGAGAATGTAATTGCCTACTCAAATAGAGCAAATAATGAGTCATCTCTTATTATTTATAATAATAAATATGAAAGTACAGCGGGATGGATAAGATTGTCTTCTCCGTATTTGAAGATAAACAGTGATACCGGACATAAAGAGATGGTAAATGAAAATCTTGCGTATAATTTAAGACTTAATTTTGCCTCTAATCGATTTGTAATATTTAAAGATTTTATAACCGGATTGGAATATATTAGAAATACGTATGATTTGAATAAGAATGGTATTTTTGTTGAATTAAATGCCTTTAAGTATCATGTGTTTTTAAATTTCAGGGAAGTTGAGGATGATAAAACACAAATATATTCAAACTTGAATGCAATTTTAAACGGAGAAGGTGTTGAGGATGTTGACAGTGCTATATCAAAGCATATTTTTAAAAACCTTATAGCTGATATTGGTAAATATATAAATTGTTTTACCGATGATATTAAGAGGATAGATAAATCGGCTTTACGAGATATTATTGCCAATGTTTTAGAAGGAGCAAGAGATATTAATAATTTCGAGCAGGATTTATCCTTATTGATAGAAGATATTATTTATGAGATTGGTCTTATCAGTTCAAATAAAGGATTGGTGAATAATAATTTACATCTTTCAAATAATAAAAGGCATCTTAATATACTTTATTTATTGACAATTTTAGAAAAATTAGAGTTTATAATGGGTGCAAAAATAATAAATAATTGGATAATAAAAGATGTAGTTGAGATAGCGGGCTCTAAACTGAAATTAGATAGGGAAGAGATATTCAAAACAACTATGCTGTTAAAGGCAGGTCTTTTCTATGAAAATATGTTAAATGAGACAAGAAGAAAAAAACTTAAATTAAATGCAGATAACTGGATTAATTTGCTGTCCAATCAACTTATAAAAAGATATCTTGGAGTCAACTCTTATGATAATATTGAGTGGTTTAATAAAGAGAGAGCGGAAGAATTTTTTAATTTTGTACATTATGTTTCAAGTATTAATATGTTGTTGAGAGATAAAAAACTCTCAAAAATTGAAAGAAAAGAAAAGCTCAAGAGGTATGATAAAATATTAAAATCAGCAAAGGAGACAATCCCACGTTCAAAGTATCATTTTGACTTATTGTTAAAATACATAAGCGAAATTTGGGTAAAACACTGAATTCAAATTTCAGGTTAAAAAATAAATTTGTATTATTGTATAGTTGTGTATATATGCTATAATTGTATTTATATATTGGAGAATTATTATGGTAATGATGAAGAGATTGTGCTTGTTTGTTATATTATTGTTTGTTGCTTTGCTTTTTTCATGCTCTGATAGCTTAAAAGAGGATAAGGACAAAGAAATTAAAGAGCGTAGTAAAAAACCATATACTGATATTAAACTGGATACACCTATTTTGCTGGAGTACTCCTTTCAAAAAGTTCCTGACAATAAGAGTATTATTCTTAATGGTGAGATTGATATAGAGCTTAAGATTATACCTGATGTAAAAGACGAGGATAAATTTTTTGTATTTACTGCTGATTTTGATTTTAAGGCTACTATGATTAAAATTAAAACAGGCGAAAATAATAATGCTTTGTTTTCTTTTAAAATCGATGAACTTAGTATTGATATTCCTAATTTGAGAGTTGATTATCAATCAAAATATGTTGATAAATACTTAAATCCTCAGATAAAGAAAATCAATTTATTGGTTAAGAAGGTAATACCTGTGCAAGTTTCAGAATTTGGAGTTATTCGTATAGATACCGCAGGCTTTTTTGAAAAACATGCAAATTTAAAACAAAAAATAACAGATGAACATTTAGAAAAGATAAGACTAATAATAGGTTACTTTTTTTTAAAATATCCTAAAAAACCCAAAAAAGCAGAAGAATCTTTTTATTCTGCGACACCCTTTCCAGCAAATTATATGATAGATTCTCTTACGAAAGATAAAACAGGTATTCTTATTATTCCAAAGGGAGTGACTAAGAATATAGATAAAGATACTATTGCTTCTTTTATAAAGGGGTGGATAATGATAGATAAGAGCACGGGATTTCTTAAGAAGAATTTTTTACAATTTGTTAAAAAAAAATATATGAAGTCGAATAAACTTAAATTTTTGGTTGAGGAGAAAATAATTATTGATTTGAGTATTAGTGATAAACAATAGAAATGAGTAATAATATTAGAAAATTATTGTTTTTGTTTAAAATTATTGCGATAGTATTAGTACTTCATAATATACTAATAAGTCTATGTTTGGCACAGAATACAAATAAATACGATTGGCCTCTTAAGGTATTTGATGGCTTGAGTGGAACGTTTCAAGAATTCAGGCATGGACATTTTCACGCCGGTATTGATATTAAAACATTTCAAAAGACAGGCTATCCTATTGTAGCTGTATCCGATGGGCAGGTTTATAAGATAAGAGTTGTCAGAAGGGGAAGTGGTAAGGGACTTTATTTAAAACATAGTGACGGGAAAACTTCTGTCTATTATCATCTTGATAAATACACACCGGCTTTGGAGGAAATTTTAAGTAATGTTCAGAGACAAAGAGGTAAAAAATATATTGGGAATTATTATCTTAAAAAAAAAATTGCATATAAAAAAGGAGATATTATTGCCTATTCAGGTGAAACCGGAGTTGGCTTTCCACATCTACATATTGAGATAAGAGATGAAAATTATATGGCAATAAATCCGTTTCCAATGTTTAAATATCCCGGGTATGATTTAAAAATGCCGATAATAAAATCAGCTATTATTAAACCAATCGGACATACCTTAATAAATGGAAGCATGGGTAAAGATATTGTAAATTTCAAAATTTTAAAAAAAGGGAGATTTCATGTTAAACGACCTGTTCTTATAACAGGACCTTTTGATATTATTTTAAAAACATTTGATATTAATGATTCAGGTCATAGAGTTGCTCCTTTTAGTATAGTTGCATATATTGACGATAAACCTTATTATGAGATAAAGAATGAACGTTTTAAAAGAGATGATAATAATCAACTTGGATTTGTATTTGATCTTTATTACACAAATTCAAGCTCTTATTTTTATAACCTTTTCTATCAAGACGGATTTGCACTTTCAAAAAAGAAGATGAAATTATCAAAAATTTATAATGAACTTACTTTTGGATCGCATAAACTTAAAATTAAAGTTACTGATTATTTTGGGAATTATTCGGAAGGTGTTATAACTTTTTTTAAATTAAAAGCTCCTGAGATAAAATTGTCTGATGTTAAAGTAAGTGATAATTCGGCTCTTTTAGCGATTGACAAACTTGCCTGTAATGGTGCAGATGGAATTGAAGTTAATGTCTTAAACGGAACACAAAATACTATTTTTAAAGGTAATCTAAATTCTAAAGAGATAATTGTTAATAAGATTCTTCGATTAAAGATTAATAATAGCATTGCAAAATTTGTTGAATTCAAGATAAAAAAAAACAAACAGGTATATTATAAAAAGAAATATTCTTTAAGCAATAAACAATGGGTTGAAAATAACGATGTATTTTATAATGTATCTGTAAACAGAAATTATGTGTATGTGAAAATTAAAAATAAAAGTTTGTCATCTGAGAATATTTTATTAAGTATTATTCAGGGAGATAATGGAAAAAATATAAGCCCGTCTTATAGTGTTAATGGGACTTATTTTGTGTTTAAGCCTTTAAATATGAGCTCAACTATCTTATTGCGTTTTTCTCTTAAACGAGGAAGCGTGATTTATTCTAAACTACAAAAAACCCTAAGATTGATTCCGATTAAAAACGGTCATAGTCAGCATTTTTTATGGGATGAATTTGAAGCTGATTTCGCAGATAGGAGTGTGAGGGAGCCTAGGGTTTTAGTGGCACAAAAGAAGTTTTTTAAATCTAAATTTCCTATTCTTTCACAGCAATTTGACTTATATCCGTATAATTTCCCTTTTTTAGATACCGTACATTATAGAATTAAAAAGAAAGTGGAAAAACCATATCAGGTAAGTATTTTTAAGTATAATCATTTTTCAAAAAGATGGCGAGCTGTATATTCGATATATAACAGTACACGAAAATCATTTGGCATTAAGGTAAGACAATCCGGTACTTATGCCTTAATGCGTGATATTTTCCCACCAAAGATAAACTTTTACAATCCAAATAGAAAAGATAGACGTTTAATAAATTATCTAACTGTCATATTAACAGATAGGGGAAAGGGAATAAATAGTTATAGTATTAGAATAAAACTGAATGAAGAAATAATTAGAGATGAGTATGATCCCGATAGAAGTAGTGTTAGGATTAGAAATCTTTCCGCATTAAGAAAAGGGAAAAATGTTTTATATGTAAAGGTCGAGGATTATGCAAGGCATAAGTCTGAAAAAACTTATACATTCTACCTTAAATGATATTCTATAATTAGAGATTCAAGCACATTTGTGATTTTTCCAATTGTACTTGATATGTATTATACAAAGGAAGAATGCTTTTAAAGTGCTAATAAAGAAATCTTTAATAAAAAACTTAAAAAAACAAGGACTTAGGAGATTTTCCAGATGTTGACTAATGCTGTGAAAAACATTAAAATACTATTATGGAAAAGATTAAAGGAACTACGGTAATTTGTGTTAGACATAAGGGAAAGGTCGTTATAGGCTCTGACGGTCAGGTAACTCTCCAACATACTGTGCTTAAGCATACGGCAAGAAAGGTCAGACGATTGTACAATAATAAGGTTGTGGCTGGATTTGCAGGCTCTACCTCTGATGCATTTTCTTTGTTTGGAAGATTTGAGGCTAAGCTTGAGGAGTATAACGGAAATATATCAAGAGCGGCAATCGAGTTATCAAAGGATTGGAGAACTGATAAAATATTAAGAAGACTTGAGGCAATGTTAATTGTTGCAAATGAAGAAAAACTTTATATTCTTTCAGGTTCGGGAGATGTAATAGAGCCGGATGAGGATGTTCTTGCCATAGGCTCGGGCGGTCCTTATGCACAGGCAGCGGCACTTGCTTTAAAGAGGTTTTCAGATCTTGATGCAAGGACTATTATTGAAAAATCATTAGAAATCGCTGCGAGTATATGTATATATACAAATAATAATTTTAGTATTGAGGAATTATAATGAAAAATGATGTAAAAAAAACTAATGAAAATAGTGTTGATAATATTAATTTGACACCCAAGGAAATAGTTGCAGAATTAGATAAGTATATTATCGGGCAAAAAAATGCGAAAAAAGCTGTTGCCATTGCTCTTAGAAACAGGTATAGGAGACAACAACTTCCAAAGGAAATTGCAGAAGATATAATACCTAAAAATATCCTAATGATAGGTCCTACAGGTGTAGGTAAGACAGAAATAGCCAGACGACTTGCAAAGTTAACTCTTTCTCCCTTTATAAAGGTTGAGGCTTCAAAATTTACCGAAGTCGGTTATGTTGGAAGGGATGTTGAGTCTATTGTAAGGGATCTTGTACGTATTTCGGTTGACCTTGTTAAGGTTGAAAAGATGAAGAGTAATAGAAAGAAGGCACTTAAAAATGTTGAAGAGAAAATTCTCTCAATACTGC
Source organism: uncultured Clostridia bacterium (assembly GCA_964406785.1). GTDB lineage: Bacteria > Acidobacteriota > Aminicenantia > UBA2199 > UBA2199 > JAOZTV01. The sequence continues at coordinate 1,729 of CAYOTE010000109.1, read as the reverse complement.
TCCCACCGCCGAAGAAAGTAAAAGGACCGGCTGCCGATTTGAATATAGAGAGTAAGACGAATAATGAAACCAGAGAAAAATTCAGAAAGATGTACAGAGACGGGAAATTGGATGATAGAACTGTGGAAATTGAAGTAAAATCAGCCAACTCGACACCATTTGAAATTTTTTCTTCATCGGGAGTTGAGGAAATTGGAATTAGTATTGGAGAGATGGTTCCCAATATGTTTGGCGGTGGTAAAACCAAGAAGAGAAAAATGAGTATTGAGGATGCCCGTGAGTATTTGTTAAAAGAAGAACAAAATCGTTTATTGGATATGGATGAAATATCGAAGATAGCAATAAACAGAGCTGAACAGATGGGGATTGTATTTCTTGATGAAATAGATAAAATTGCAGGAAGAGAAGGTGGTGGCGGACCGATGGTTTCAAGAGAGGGTGTCCAGCGTGATTTACTCCCTATAATTGAAGGTACTACGGTAAATACAAAATACGGAATGGTTAGAAGTGATCATATTCTCTTTATTGGTGCCGGTGCTTTTCATGTTTCAAAGCCCTCAGATATGATTCCCGAATTGCAGGGTAGATTTCCAATAAGGGTGGAACTTGATTCTTTGACTCAGAATGATTTTGTAAGAATTTTAACTGAGCCTAAGAATTCTCTTGAAAAGCAATATAAATATTTATTAAGTACGGAAGGACTTGAAATTGAATATACAAAAGACTCGATAGATGAAATAGCAAGAATTGCCAAGGAAATAAATACAACTGCCGAGAATATTGGTGCGAGAAGACTGCATACAATAATGGAAAAGGTAATGGAAGAAGTATTGTTTGAGGCTTCGGACATAGATAACGGAAAGGTTGGAATTGATAAGAAGTATGTCCTTGACAGGGTTGAAGATATATCAAAGGATTCTGATTTAAGTAAATATATACTATAATGAAAAAGTATATTCTAATAGTATTATTCATTATCACTCTTATATCGTGCGGGAGTAGGGGAAGTTTAATTCTTGAACCCGATAGTTTACCCTTGAAAATTGATAATTTATCTTTAAGTCAAGTCGGAACTGCCGTAAATTTATCTTTTACATTTCCTACATCACTTTCAGATAAAACGAGTCTTGATAAAGCTAATATATCAAGAATTTATGTTTATCATTCGACAAAGGTTATACCGGAAGAACAATTCAGAAAAAAAGCTAATATTGTCATTAAGAGTAAAAAACCGTTCAAGCTTATTTCATCAATTGCCGGTGGAAGATTGCTCATTAAGGTGTCTTTATCAGTTAGGAAGTTGGATAATAAAGAGCATTTCTTTGGTATAATATATTATAATAACAAAAAAAGAGCTCCGATGAGTGTTATTCGTTCAATAAGAACTGTTATTCCGCCCGCTGTAATAAAAAACATCAGCATAAAACAGGAGAGGAAAATTGTCCTTATTAAATGGACAAAGCCAGATTCCGATATTGCAAATAAGAAAATATCAAAAATTGCAGGATTTAATATTTATCGAAGAATTGAAAAAGACAAAACAGAGATAGAGAACAAGGGGGCAGGAACGAATGCACCTGAGAGTAAAGATAAGTTTTTGTTTACAAAAATAAATACGAAATTAGTCACAAAGGAATTCTATGAGGATGAGAATGTAAGTGTTAACGGAAAATATTTTTATAGAGCCTCAACTGTTTATAATAAGAAGATTGAAAGTTTACCGTCCAAA
>CAYOTE010000108.1:0-8263 GCA_964406785.1 uncultured Clostridia bacterium | reverse complement strand
GCAGTTAGAATGGGCTTATTGGGCATTGCAGTAGATTTTGATTAAAATTTTAGGAATATTAGAATACTTGCTTTTATTGTTGTTTATACTTTAAAATATTGTATGAGAAATAATGTGGAGAAAAAAAACAATAATGAAATACGGTTCTCTCTCTGTGCTATTTATAAGGATGAAGAAAATCTTCTTAATGACTTTATAGATAAGCATGAAAATTTGTTTGATGAGTTGATACTGGTAGATACCGGCTCAACTGACGGGAGCAATGAGATTGTTCGAGCCCATAAGCTTAAAAGGTATTTTTATAAATGGGATGATAATTTTTCTAATGCAAGAAACGCCTCTCTTTCTTACGCTTCTATGCCTTATATTATAGTTTTAGATATTGATGAGCAAATAACAGTAGAAGCACTTACTGAACTCAAAAAAATTATTCAAAATAAAGAGCGGGATGCTTATTCTTTAAAACAGGTGAATTTTTCCAATGAGAGTTCTGCTACAAATTGGAAACATATTTCTCAATTAGAGTCTGATATATCGGTATCATTATCAACGACTTTACGACAAATTAGTGACGGTTATATATTATCACCCTTAATACGGGTATTTAAAAATAATAGGGGGGTTTACTTTAACGGTATGATTCATGAAATTGTTGCCGAGTCGATGGGAAAAAACAATTTATCGAGTATTAAGACAGATATACCGATTTATCATTTTGGATGGATAGATAAAAGAAGAAATGATGAAGAAAATGAGAAAAAGAAGTTAAAATATAATGCTTTAATTAAGAAAGCATGGGAAACGGAAAGAACGGCAAAGGCGGCGTACTATTATATTACAATTATAAATTCACCGGAGGAGAGGTTGAAGCTTAGTTTTAAACTTATTAAGATGTTTCCGAATGTTAGAGAGTTTTATCAAATAAGAACTTTTTCAGCCATTACATTAAAGCAAATTCAGAGAGGACTTTCGTATGCGGAAAAAGGCTTGGAAAAATTTCCTGAGGATTTACAATTATTATCAGCTAAGGCAAAATGCCTAAATATACTTCTACAACCGGAAAAAGCATTAATTATTCTTGAAAAAATTTTAAGAAAAGAACCGTTTAATTTTAAAAATCTATTAGAAAAAATAAAAGCACTTATTGTTTTGGGGCGGGAAAACGAGGCAAAAAAAACTATAAAAAACCATCCAAATGAGTTTTCAAAAATATATAAACAAGAATTATTAAGTTTTTTAAATGTAAATATTTAGAATAAAATAATTAAAAAAAGTTGACTTATAGCCCTTTATTTATTATACTCTGTTTTAATCTTAATTAGACTTAAATTTAGTTTATATGAGATTATGTTTGATTTGTGTGTTTTTTAATGCGAATTGTAGGTATTTTTTTATAAAAGGATTTTTTTTATTTTGCCTATGCAATATGGTAATGGAAGTCACACATCTCAAAAAAACTAAGCTTTGATAGGATTACTTGTTTGTCTTATCGTAGCTAAATAAAATTAAGGAGGCAGAAATGCGAAATGCTTTGATAATGGGAGCAGCAGGAAGAGACTTTCACAATTTTAACACTTTTTTCAGAAACAACAAGGAGATTAAGGTTGTTGCTTTTACGGCAACACAGATTCCTGATATTGATGGAAGGAAGTACCCATCGGAATTGGCAGGAGAATATTATCCGGAAGGAATAAATATTTATCCTGAGTCGGAACTTGAAGATTTGATTAAGAAACTCGATGTTCAAGATGTATATTTTTCTTATAGTGATGTGCCATATCCCTATGTAATGGGGAAGGCTGCTGATGTAAATAAGGCCGGAGCAAACTTTATTATGTTAGGACCTGATGAAACAATGGTTAAGAGTACTAAACCGGTAATTTCAGTTTGTGCTGTCAGAACCGGATGTGGAAAGAGTCAGACAACAAGAAGAGTTGCTGAAATTCTTCAGGAGATGGGTTATAAGGTTGCAGCTATAAGACATCCTATGCCTTATGGTGATCTTGTAAAACAAAAAGTTCAAAAATTTGAGACAGTAGAGGATCTTAAAAAACATAATTGTACCATTGAAGAAATGGAAGAGTATGAACCACACATTGTTTCAGGTGTTACAATTTTTGCCGGTGTTGATTATGAGGCAATTGTAAGAGAAGCTGAGAAAGACGCAGATGTTATCCTATGGGATGGCGGTAATAACGATTTTCCTTTTTACAAATCTGATTTGGAAATAGTAGTAGTTGATCCTCACAGACCGGGACATGAAGTCGGATATTATCCCGGAGAGGTTAATTTTAAGAGAGCTGATGTTATAGTTATCAATAAGATTGATACGGCTAATCTTGAAGGAATCTTGAAATTAAGATCAAATATCAGAAACTTAAATCCTGACGCAGTTGTTGTTGATGCAGCCTCACCTGTTTTTGTTGATAATGGTGATGCCATAAAGGGTAAAAAGGTATTGGTTATTGAAGACGGCCCGACTCTTACACATGGTGAGATGAAATACGGAGCCGGTGTAATGGCAGCCTTCAAATATGGTGCAAGTGAATTAGTTGATCCGAGACCATACGCTGTTGGAACAATAGATTACACTTATAAAAAGTATCCTGAAATCGGTGTACTATTACCTGCTATGGGTTATGGTGATCAGCAGATAAAGGATTTACAAGATACAATAGACAAGGTTGAAGCTGATTTAATAATTATTGCTACACCAATTGATCTTGGTAGAATTGTTAAATTTAATAAACCGACTGTTAGAGTTACCTATGCACTTGATGAAATAGGAACTCCTAACTTAAAGGATATAATTACAAAACATCCTAAATTTAAGAAATAGTTTTGTAAGTCTTCCTCGATTCGCAGTCAAGAATCGAGGAAGATATTTGGCTCATAATGGTCTTAAGCTTTTAACAAGTTAAAGGCTATTGTGAAAAGGAGAAAGGAATGGATATAAATTTGAATGTAGAGAAAGAAGATATAGCAATAATAAAGAAATCTATAGCAGGACAAAATCTTCCAATGGAGCTTGATTATGTTGTGACTCAAGTTGCACTTCATAAAACAAAGGGAGAAAGAAAGAATAAGGTAAAAATCTATGACCCTACTTGTGAATTTAAAGTTGGGGATTTAATATATAAAGAATATAAAAGTAAGATTCCAATAGGGACAAAAAAATTCGTTGAATTAGAAAGAGGCGTAGTACTAAAAGTCGAAGAGTTAAGAGTAAGATCGGGAATGGAAGAGGTTAAGCTTTCATATGACGGTACTTCTTTATTTAGAAAATATATTGCCTATCTTAACAGACAAAAAATAGATTTGTTATTACCTCATAAAAGGACAAAACCATATGAAAAAGCCAAGTACATAGAAGACGATATAGACCCGAGAATAAAGAATGCACCATTAATAAAGAAAGATTTTCAGGTATTGAGAAAAAAGGTTGTGTCTTTTTTTCAAAGGAGTAACGAAATTGCTTTTGCAAATGAAAAAGTACTCTTATTGGAAAATCTTAAAAATATAAGTATGGATGTTTTTGATAGAATTAAACAATTTCTAATAGATAATAAGATCTCTGTGTCAACTGAATTCTTAGTAGAGAATTTTTTAAAAATTAAACCGGAAACAGACGAATTTACGGCTTATTGTTTCTCAATAAACTATAAAATGAACAATGATTATAAAATTGATTTTCAACAAACGACTAAAGAAGGTTGGGGAAAATGGAATTTAATATCAGTTGTTTACCATCTAAGAAAGGACTCAATTTTAAGCTTTAAAAATCCTGTAATGCCGTCAGCGTTCATTTCGGATGGAGAAAATATAAAGAATAAACGTAAACTGATAGTCGATAATTTTTATGATAACGACAGGGCAAAGTGCATACTTACACAAAGAGAGGTGACAGCAGGTGCAGTTAGAGTAAAAAACGGAATATTTGATTTTGGTAATGATTTAGAATTGGAAATTATTAATTCAAAAACAAAGAAGGTTCATACCTTATACTATTATAAGGATGTTGAATTATTGGTAGGTTTTAAAGAGATATTTAAAACAGTAAAGGCCTTACAGGGGATGTCTATAACTTTTAAGAAAAACAGTGATGGCAAGTTTCAATTTACCATTAAAGAACTAAAGAAAGGAACGGTTGCCGATGAAATAATATATGATGAAGAAAAAAAGGCATTTAATACAACATATAAGAAAGTTGCATCTCAATTATTTGTGAACAAAACAATTTTTCTTGAAACGGATTTGTTCGCAACCCTCTATAACGAGTTTGATTCATATTTGAATATAAAATCTTTCAATAAATTAGTACATAAGATTTTTATCAGTTTTGGTAAAAAAGAAAAGAATTACGAAATTCATGCATTTAGATTATATCATATTATGGATTTGATTTATCCAACAAATTTTGAGAAGGTAATAGATGTATTATGTGGTAATCCCGAGTTTATCCCTTCTGAAAAACTTTCGGGAGTGTTTTATTTAGATTCAAAGGCAATCTCTAATATTGAGCAGGATGAAATTAAAAGAAAAGAAGAAAATAAAGAAGAATTTGATAGAAAAGTTGAAGAGTTAAAAAAAGAAAAATTAAACGAGGAACAGGAAAGAATAGAGGCTATAAGAATAAAGAGAGAAGAAAGACGTGTAAAAAGAGAGAATGAAATGCGCCTCAAAGAAGAAATGAAAAAAAGTCGGACTGAGCCTGAAGTATTTAAACCTAAACCCAAAAAAACCATTACTTACAGTAAGCCCAAGCCTAAAGAAGACTTGTTTTTTACCGAGGAATCGAGCACTCAGGAAAGAAAAATTAAGATAAAAGAATCTTTAAAAAAACAAAATGCACTGAACGATGAAATTGATAAAACGCAAAAAACTAAAAAAAGAACGGGAACTGTGTCTGTCGAGGAAAAAATTGATATTGAAGATATCAAAAAAGATATTAAATTGGAAGAGTTAAAAGAAGAGGTACTCTCAAAAAAGAAAAAGTCTAAAAAAGATAAAGAAAAAGAAGTCGCATACAAGGATGATGGGAGTTTTAGTGGCGTTTTTGCCTCAATTTTAGATAAAGCGGTTTCAGGTAAAGATAAAGATAAATAGTAGAATGTTAGTCTTATCGTCTGAGAAGATGCAGAATGCGGATTTTCATGCTATAAACGAGATTGGAATTCCATCAATAGTTTTGATGGAAAATGCTTGTCGGGGGATAGTCTCAATTATTAAGGAATATTATCCAAAAGAATATTTCGAACAGGTAATAGTAGTAGCTGGCAAGGGACATAATGGCGGTGATGGTATCGGTGTTGCAAGAATTCTTGCAGAATCGGGTTATGATGTTGAGTTAATCCTACTTGGCAGGGTTGAAAGTCTAAAGAACGAACCTCTTATAAATTTTAATATTTATAAAAATTTGCATTATCATTATTCTGTAATATCTGGGTCTAAACAGTTTTCTCTAATTCTTGATAAATATTCTAAGAATAAAACAATAATAGTAGATGCTATTTTTGGAACGGGAATAAATAAACCTGTTAAGGATGGTTTTTATAAAGAAATTATTAGATACATTAATAAATCTCAAATTAAAATTATTGCAATAGATATTCCTTCGGGCTTATCCGAGCAATTCATTCCTGAATCAGAAGGTGTAATCTATGCCGATACAACGGTAGCTGTTCAAGCATTAAAAGAGGCACATATTTTCCCCGATGGTAATAATTATTGTGGAAATATTTCTATTATAGACATTGGAGTGCCTTTAAAGTCTCTTTTACAATCAAAACCAAGTCTTAGGATTTTAGAATCCGATGAATTTGATTTTATAAAGACAGAAAGATGTCCGGATGCTCATAAGGGTGATTTTGGACATTGTTTAAATATTTCAGGTTCAAATGAAAAACCGGGTGCGTCAATCCTGAGTTCCGTTGCCATATTAAAATCAGGTGCCGGACTATGTACAACTGCTGTTTTGCCTGAAAATAGAGAGCTTATTATTAACGCATTGCCTGAACTAATGATAAAACCTTATTTAAAGTCGGAAGACCTTATTGATAGTATCAAAAATTCTGAGGTTATTTTATTTGGTCCGGGAATGGGAACGGGTGATGTTTCTGCAAAAACACTTGAGTTAGTGCTTTCAAATACAATATCTCCTGTTGTGATTGATGCAGACGGCATAAACATCATCGTTGATAATTTAAACTTATTAAATATAAACGGTAATCGTAAGGATATTATTCTTACTCCGCATCCCGGTGAATTTGCAAGATTAATAAAGAAATCCAAGAAAGAAATACGGGCTAATAGAATCTCTTTGGCATCAAAATTTGCGCTTTCTTATAAAGTTTTTCTTATATTAAAGGGACATCATACCATTATTGCATCACCGGACGGCAACGTCTATATAAATCAGAGTGGAAATGCAGGTATGGCAACAGCAGGAAGCGGAGATGTTTTAAGTGGAATAATTACGGGGTTTTTGGCTCAATTTATGAATGATGTGCCAGTACATAGAATATTGGCTGTATCAACATTTGTACATGGTTATGCCGGTGATTTGGCAAGAGAAAAAAACGGGGAGCTTTCTATGACGGCTTCGGATATAATAAAATTTCTTCCCACAGCGATTAAAGAGATAAATGATTATAAATCTAAATTCAAAAGCTATTGAAGACACCTTAGAAATAGGTTTTAAAATTGGGTCGTGTCTTAGGGGTAATGAATTAATTCTACTTCTTGGGGATCTTGGTGTCGGCAAAACACTAATAACAAAAGGGATTGCAAGAGGTCTTGAAATCTCCGAAAAGGATATTGTAAGCCCCACCTTTACCTTACAAAACACCTATTATTCTTCAAAAATAAACAAAGATATTCATCATTTCGATCTTTATAGAATAGGGGAAAGCACAAGTGGGAATGGACTTATTTCACCGGAAATCGATGAATGTCTTGATGAAAAGATTGCAATTGTGGAATGGGCACAATATCTCCATCATTCATACTATGAAATATCCAACTTGATTAAAATTGATATTGAAATTCCGTCAAGTATCTTGACTGAACGTATACTCAAAATCGAAACAGAACTCAAAGCCATTGCGACAAGTTTATAAAAGTCTTAAGTTTATTGTCAGTTTCTCTTAATCTTGAGGATAGAGTCTTTGTTAATTTCCATAGAATTTTTAACCCGATTGATGGGTTTTTATTAATAAAATTAACAAATTTTTCTCTTTTTATTTCTAATATAACACAGTTCTTATGTGCAATTGCCGTTGCAGAACGAGGCATCTCTTCAATTAATGCCATCTCCCCGAAAAGGTCGCCTTTTTTCAAAATTATCAGGGCTTCTTCCGATGAGTTATTTGAAATCTGAGTTATTCTCACTTCTCCCGAAATAATAACAAGCATAGATTGTCCAAGACTACCCTCATCGAAAATAATATCGTTAAATTCAAAAATTCTTTCATCAAACAAAGCACTGAGTTTAGTTAACGACTCGTAATCAACGTTTGAAAAAAACTCCAACTCAGCCAAGATTCCAAGCACAAATTCATTCTTTGTATTTTCCATTATTTATGTTTATCCGCCACCTATAAGATGAATAGCCTCCACCTTATCACCCTCTTTTATACGTACCGCTTCATACTCTTCTTTTTTTATAATTTTATTATTAATTTTTACAATAATATGAGGAAAGGTAAATTTTTTAATTTCAAAAAGTTCCCTTATTGTTAAGGAGTCTCTATCTTTTATTTCAAAGTCTCTATTATTAAGCGATATATTCATTATGTTATTTTTATTCTTTTATTACTGCTGTCTTTTGTTATTTGACCGATAATATAGTAATGTTCGTTAAGTTCACTTAATTTTTCTTCTACTTTCGATAAATTATTTTTATCAATTATCAAAATCATTCCGATTCCCATATTAAAAACTCTATATCTCTCTTCCTCGCTAACATTACCTGCTTGATTGAGAAACTTGAATATTTCAGGGACTTCCCATACTTTTTCTATTTTAGCTCCCAGACCATCCGGTAGAACTCTCGGAATATTTTCAATAAATCCACCGCCTGTAATATGTGCAATACCGTTTATAAGATTTTCTTTATGTAATGCCTTAACTGGCTTTAAGTATGATATGTGGGTTTTTAAAAGTTCTTCCCCTATTGTACCTTCCAATCCTTCAACCTTGCTGTCAACTTTTAATTTCATTTTTTCAAAAGCAATATACCTTGCAAGAGAATAACCATTCGTAT
>CAYOTE010000107.1:0-8290 GCA_964406785.1 uncultured Clostridia bacterium | reverse complement strand
CCCCATGCTACAGGCTGATGGAATTTTTTTTATAAATCCTGTTGGATTTCTTAAAAGGCTTTGATTGTTTTTCTTGAAACTTGCTACTTTTAACTTTCGACTGTTTTTTTTCTTTCAACTCAATCCTGTAAGCGGAGGGGATTTTGCCGGAGATTGCCCAAAAGATAATCCTTGAAATTTTAGGTTAGATAAGAAATTTGGATATGCTTGATATGTCGTTTATATTATAATATGGGATGGACTTGGATATTTTAGTATCGGAAATTATTGCGTATAATTCTTTTTCGGAGTTCTTTAATTCTTTTGTGTTTTTTGAATTATATACCTCAATTACAGGATAATCCTTCATTTTAAGCCCTTCGAGGAGAACAATATCGTATTTTTTAAATTCAGATTCCAATATTTTAAATAATTTTTCACTATCGCTGACAGTTTCAATTTTCATCAATTTATTCTTTGCACTCAAATATACGGTATCGGCACCGGCTTTTAAAAACCTGCTACTATCTTTAGTTTCAGGCTCAAGATTGTATTTGGCGTGGACATTTTTTAATGCCAAAACCTTTAATCCTCTTTTCTTAAATTCTTTAATAAGGTTGATTATAAGTGTTGTCTTTCCGCTGTTTGACCAACCTGAAATGGTATATACTTTCATTTATAAATTCGCATAATAATTTTAAATTTCAAATAATCTTAGTATGATCGGGAATTATAGTGCCCTTTGGAATTATTACAATACCGTCAACTATATGATATTTCCCCTTATCAACATTCTTCTCATTACCTTGATAATCCATAACTACATTATTCCCAATTCTAACATTCTTATCAAGAATTGCATTATTTATAATACAACCGTTGCCTATTCCCAAATTTGCATTCTTTTTACTATGTTTTTCATAGTAGTCCGCCCCCATCATAACAACTCTATTTAGAGATGATCCTGCCCTGATAATTGAGCGTATTCCGATAACCGAATTTATTATTTTACTACCTTCGAGAATTGAACCCTCTGAAATAAGAGTCTGATTAATTTTACAATCCTTTATCTTAGAACCAGGTAAAAATCTTGCATTTGTGTAAATCGGAGCATCTTCATCATAAAAATTAAATTTAGGAACTGGGGCAGCAAAGTCTAAATTAGCTTCAAAAAAAGCCCTTATGGTACCTATATCTTCCCAGTAATCGTTAAACACATAGGAATAAACACGACTTTTTTTTATTGCCTCCGGTATTATTTGCTTACCAAAATCTTCATAATCCGAACTCTCAAGAGCATTTATAAGAACGTCTTTATTATATATATATATTCCCATTGAGGCTAAGTAATTTAATCCTCCGATTTGTCCTATTACTTCGTTATTATTGTACAGTGAATCTACAACAGAAAGCTCATTTGGTTTTTCAAAAAAGTCAACTATCCTTTTATCCTCTGAAATTTTTAACATTCCGAATTCTTTTGCTTCTTCTCTTCTTATAGGTTTGGAAGCGATTGTAATGTCAGATTTTTTTTTTGCATGAAATTTCACAATCTCTTTTAAATTTATTCTAAAAAGTTGATCACCTGATAGTATAACTATATACTTGACATCACGATTTCTAATATATGAGAGATTTTTTCTAACCGCATCAGCTGTACCTTCATACCAATCTTTATTTTCTAATGTTTGTTGAGCTGCCAATATTTGCAAAAAGCCCTTAGAAAATCCGTCAAATTTATATGTACTCGAAATATGTTTATGTAAAGAAGCCGTATTAAATTGAGTTAGAACAAATATCTTTTTAACGCCCCAATGCAGACAATTAGATATGGGGATATCAATCAACCTGAACTTTCCGCCTATCGGAACAGCCGGTTTAGATCTGACCTTAGTTAAAGGATACAACCTCGTTCCTCGCCCTCCACCTAAAATAATAGCAAGAACATCTTTCATCCACAGCCTCCTGTTTCTTAGAGTATAACTTAAATAATAATTCGATTCAAGCATTTGGTTTGTAACTATTTAGTTTTTCTAAGTTTATAAAAAAAGTAAGTGTGAGATGTTTTTTGTGTCAGTATTACTTTTTAGCCTTATCCGATATTTTTTGTTCCTCTAATTCTTTTAGTTTTTTTAATAGTTGTTTTCTTTTTTCTTCGGTTATTTTATATTCCATTTCGTAATATTTTTTCATTTTTCTTCTTAATATTTTGATGTTTTTTTGTATTTTATCTTTTTCTGTTTTTGTTATGTAGTTGTTATTTGTTTTTAAGCTCTCTATTTCTTCTTTTATTTTATTTAGTTTCATAGTGTTGTTAATATTAATGTCGTCTGAAATTAATAGGGAGATATCTTTTAACGAATCTCTTAGTGCTTCTTTATTGAAGTGCAAATTATTTTCAGGAATTATGGATATATTGTTTAGCTTTCCGTTTCTGTATATCTTGAAGTTTATTTTTTTTGACATATTGTTGCGAAGGACATTTCTTAAATCATCCTTTGTTTTAATATTTATATCGTTTGCCCCTATAATTATATCCCATTTTTTCATTCCGTATTTTTGAGCCGGTTCATGTTTAATCAATTTTGTAATTAGAAGTCCGTAACCTTTTTTTGACTTAAATTTTATGGCATCTTTTTTATTTAACTCTTTAACGAAAACGCCTAATTTGGGAGTACCCGAAAAATTTATCTTATATTTCTCTATATCAATCTTTGGGAATCTACTATATTTATAGTAAGTTTTTGCTCTTCTCATTTGTGCTTTCAATTGTTTTATTGAACTTTTATTATATGAATTCTCTCCTACTGTCAGTAAGATGTTTTTATTTGAATTATTCCTGATTACTGTGACGTTTATCTTATTGCCGGGAATAATTGAATTGACTGTCTCCTGTAAATCAATTACTGAATTTATGTTTTTATTGTCTATTTTTACAATTATGTCGCCACCTTTTAATTTAGATTTAAATGCAGGCGAATTTTTTACAATAGACGTTATTAATAATCCTTTATTGACAACGGTTTTATACGGGGAGACATTTATACCTATCCAGCTCTGTTTTACTCTTCCGTATTTCTTAAGTTGATTTATGATGTTATTGATTCTACGTATGGGAATACCGTAACACAAATCGTTACTCTTTAATCTTTGCCCTGAAATTGTAATATTTCCCCAATCATTATTAAACGACATTGTTGGAGAGATTGAAAATTTTAACCTTCCTCTAACAATGCCTATTAGTTGTCCATTTTTATTTATTACGGCACCTCCGACACCTCCCGGAGGTATGGGGGCGTTAAGTATTAATTCTATATTTGAAAAACTACTGACTATGCCTTGATATATTGCCGGAATCTTATTATAAAATGCTCCGACTAAGACAACCCAATCTCCTGTTTGTGCCGATTTACCTGTCTTTAAAAATTTTAATTTATTATTTTTATATTTCAAAAGGATTAAACCTGAGTGAGAATCTTTACCTATTAAAGTAACAGGAAATTGTTTGCCATCTTTTGTTTCGGCATAAATTTTATCATAGTGGTGTCTGGTAATAATTATATTTGATAGGATGTACGATTTATCCATTACTATACCGGTAGCTACATATTTACGGTTATTTTCAGCAATAACCTTAACAATAGATGGGGATACCTTATTTAATATATCTTTTACGCTTTTTTCAAATTTATAAATTGGATTTTTGTTTTTTGCTGATATTATTACCATAAAATATAAAAGGATAAGTATAATAATTATAAACTTTTTCATATTTACACTCCTAAAAATATTATAAACACTATGGTACATCAATTAGTTGTAATTATCAAAACTAATAAAATTTTTTTAGTGTTAATGTTAGTATGATGTTTAAATTGTTAAAAAGGTTTCAAAAAAATGAACTTTTATAGAGACAATTAGTCTGTATAGTGTACTGTAAGATTTGGTACGAAAGTGGAGGTTTGTATGAAAGAAAGAAATTCAGGTTTTACATTGGTTGAGGTTGTTGTTGTTTTAGCTGTAGTAGCAATACTTGCTGCAATTTTAACGCCTAATATAGTTAAAAATATTAAAGACTCAAAAATTGCAAGAGCGGCAAACGAGACACAGGTGATTGCAGGAGCTTTAGCAAGCTTTTATAAAGATTTGGGCAGATGGCCTACCTCAAGGGGTAATAATGCCAATAATAATGATTTCCTTTATCTTCTTGTAGGTGACGGTACTGTTCCTGGTAATAGCGGTGCTAATTCTCAACAATGGCGTGGAGGTGGCGGATGGGGTGGTGCAAGAATGGATACTTTTGTAAACCATCTTATAGAGAATGATCCTAAGGATGCTGCTAATAATTACCCTGTTACAGGTGATTTAAAATGGGCAGGTCCATACATAATAAAGGTTAAAGCCGATCCATGGGGTAATCATTATTCTTGTAATATTGCATATACATGGTTTGCAGGAGGTAATACAAATGGGGTTGGCGTATTGAGTGCAGGGCCTGATAGAACTTTTAATACAAGAGTGAATCAACCTATGGCTACTTTTACCGTTCTTGGCGATGATATTATTACAAGAATACAATAGAGTATATATGAAAGAAATGTTTTTATGAAAATAGAGGGGGATATAGTGAATGTGAATAAAAAAAAACTTGGATTTACATTAATAGAGGTAGTAGTGGTTTTGGCGGTAGTTGCGATACTTGCAGCAATCTTAACGCCGAGTATTGTAAAGAGTATAAATGACTCAAAGATAGCAAGGGCTAATAATGAAACGCAGGTAATAGGGGCTGCTATGGCAAGTTTTTATAAGGATCTTGGCAGATGGCCTACAAAGGATGGTACAACCACAACAGGTAACGTATTATATGTTTTATACAGTGCCGGGAATCCTATGACAGGGGTTACAAATTGGATTTCTACAAGTGGAACTTGGGCTGCACAAAAAGATACCTTTGATAATCATTTGGCACGCAATACTCCAAGAGGTGCAACCGTACCGGCAAATCAATATTCCGTTACAGGTAAATTCAAATGGAATGGTCCGTATATGACAGAAGTTACAGCTGATCCGTGGGGTACACATTACTCTTGCAACGTGATAAGTCTTTGGCTTAATAATTGGACAAATTATGCTGTATATGTACTGTCGGCAGGTCCTGATATGAGTGTTACAACGCCAATCCAACAACTTATAACCACAACAACGCCACCTACCTTAAGAGGAGATGACATTGGTTATAGGATGAAATAATTCTATTTTTTTATTAAAATACAGTAAATTACTATATTAATATGGTTAATTTACTGTAACTTAATTTATAATTTACTACAGTTTATTACAGTATTACAGTTTATAATTGAAAGTATAAAGCCAATCCTATACTGGCGTAACTGTTTGAATCATCGTTGAGTGATATACCAAATTCAGCAAGAAAATCGAGGTCTTTGTTCAATCGGTATTCCAGTCCTGGTACTATATGTATTAATGTGTAACCGTAGTTATAATTTTTTTTTGAATCAAATGCCATTTTGAAGCCCAAACATAGTTCAAGATTTCTTTTTGCTCTTGTACTGATTAAAAATGTAGCATCAATACCTGAACTATCGGTGTAACTGTTTATTTGTGTCATATGTAAACCTAATGAAATCGATGCATTTATATTTCTGTTTCTAATCAGCCAATATTCAAAATCAGCACCGTAGTACTTGAGATTTTTTAAAATTGCTATTTTACCTTCTATATCCGATTTGGAACTAAGTGCGAATCCGAATCGTCCTGCTGTACCATAAATTGACTCACCACCGTTTTTACCAAAAATTACCATTGGAAAAATCCCCAGTTTTATATTACCGGGCTTAATGGTTTCTGCCGAGCCCATTATTACATCTTGTGCGGTAAGTACCGCCGTGCCGGTAAATAAAAACATTGATACTGCCATAATAATAATAATTTTTTTTAACATATTCTCCTCCTGATATTTAAGTTAACGTTAAATAATATCTTCACAATAAACTTTCTAAATCTATCATATATAGTTTCTTATGTCAAATGGAACTTCGAGCCTGTTTGACTCCATTAGATTTTTATCTGATAAAATTGTCTTACATTCACCTAAGTCCTTTATCTCTTGATTATTAATTACCATAACGGTATCACATATTTCTAATATGAGATTTAAATCGTGGCTTACAATTATTTTTGTTGTGGTTATTTCTTTAATGAGTTTTATAAATTCTCTTCTGCTCTGTGGGTCTAACTCATTGGTCGGCTCGTCAAAATACATAAGTTTTGAATTTCTTGCAAGAGCTGAAGCAAGACAAATTCTCTTCTTTTGTCCCAAGCTGAGATGATGTGCACTCCTGTCTTCAAAACCCTGCATTTCAACTTTTTTTAAGACATTTTTTACAATATTGTCAACATCATTATTGCTAAATCCCAACTTATCCAAGCCAAAAGAAATATCCTCATACACAGTAGGCATAAAGAGTTGATCGTCAGGATTTTGAAAAACAAAGCTTGTCTTTTTTCTTATGCTTTTTATTGTTTTTTTTGTTAGAGTTTCTCCATCAATTATAATACTTCCACCTGTGTCTATGAGTCCTGATAGGGCATATAAAAGCGTAGTCTTACCGGCACCGTTGGGACCTATTATGCCCATTGTATTGTCTTTATCCAAGGTAAAAGAAATGTTTTTTAATACTATAATTTCTTTTGAGTAGGAGTAGTTTATGTTTGAAACCTTAATAATTGTATTCACCTTTTAAAATCATCCTCGTAACCTCTTAATTCCATTGCTTGAAAAACTCTTTCCGCTCTATCGTAGCTTTTAATAAATAAAATCCCTATAATGTTGGTATAATATCTGAATAAGAGTGTTTTTTTTATATTGCATGATCTTAGTTTGAGGCTTCTTATCATTCTTTCAAGTTCATCTTGAAGAAGAAAA
Source organism: uncultured Clostridia bacterium (assembly GCA_964406785.1). GTDB lineage: Bacteria > Acidobacteriota > Aminicenantia > UBA2199 > UBA2199 > JAOZTV01. Next base: position 1,365 of record CAYOTE010000107.1, on the reverse strand, counting down.
AAATATCTATACATAAATGAGAGTATTATGATTAGAATATTTGGGAATTTCCATTTTCCCAGAGTTTTTAAAATTGAATAAAACTTTGTTGTTGACAATAATAAGAGAAGGGTAATAATGCTTAGAAATGCCCTTAATGTAAAAATGATGGAAATTTCCAAACCTCCGCTGTTTTTAAAAAATGTATTTAAAAGTATTACAGGTAAAACGAGAGGTGATATTAATAAGGCTCTCTTGATAATATACAATACCGGTATTTTTGAAATATAGATTATGGTAAACTGTACTGTCAAACCTATGGGGAAAATCCAAATTAAAAGATTTATAGGAAGTGTTGAAAGTAGGAAAATAAAACTTAATGATATTATGATTTTAATATCGGTACTCAGGTTGTGAACAGGCGTAATTAAATTACTGTATTTATCTAAAAAAGAATGTCTCATATTTTTTTTAACTCCAAAAGTTCAGGCCTCAAACGAGTTATAACAAGATAAATAGAACTTAAAACAGCACCTTCTATTAGTCCGGCAATAAAATGAGAACTTAACATTGCCGTTAGTCCGGCTTTTAAGGGAATTGTTTGAGATAGAATTAATTCAAATGCACAAAATGTTGCCGCTATTATCTTAGTTGAGAAGGCAGCAAAGGCAAGCCCCAAAACTTTGTTTTTTTTTGAAAATATGCTATATATGGCATATCCGAGAAGTGATTGGATTATTGCTATATTGAGTATATTTGCACCCATTGTTAAAAGTCCGCCGTGTTGAAACAAAATAGATTGTAAAAAAATTGCCGAAGATGTTATTATAAGAGCTGAAAACGGTCCTAAAATGCTTGCAATAAGAACAGCACCGGATATATGAACAGACGTACCGCCGAGAACGGGAAAACTTAACATTTGTGCGGTAAATATAAATGCGGCAAAAATACCGATTAAGGGAATTCTTCTTGTCGTCATATTTTTGTTAAGCTTTTTTATTGAGGGATATATAATGCCTGCTGATACTATATTGGTTGATATCATAACAGGAATACTCAAAAATCCATCAGGAATGTGCATTGTCTTTATCCTCTTTTAATATTTTACTAACCTTAATGAATAGGGCAAAGCCCGTTAAACCGAAAATAATGGACAGTCCTATTAAAATTTTATACCATCTTGGAAGTTGACCTTCGTTTTTTACCTTTAAATTATTGAGATTTTTTATATTAATTTCTTTTATTAGTCCATGTCCCATTCCGTCGTTTATACTTATTTTCCAAATACCCGTTTCGTCCGGCACAAATAAAAATCTTCCGTTTTTATCAGTAACACCCTCTTGAAATGGAACGTTTCTTTCCTTAGGTGAAAAAACTTTTGTATCG
>CAYOTE010000106.1:0-8362 GCA_964406785.1 uncultured Clostridia bacterium | reverse complement strand
TATTTTAACAGGGACTACTATATGGAATAAAATACAATTTAACAAATGTAAAAAAAAAATACACAATCCTCATCCTTATAATGATAATCTGCAAATTATAGACAAAGCCTAAATGGTTTTTTGGTGATAATGCCTTTATTAGGACAACTTAATGAACGTTCGGCTTCTTGTTTTTATAATTTCTGTAATCTGTGATTGTTTTTTTAGCATTAACCACAGATTACAGTATTTTTGTATATTATATTTTTACAAGCTTGTCTTGAAGGCTATTTTAGCCGTTAAGTTTATGTAGAAATCGCTCTTACCGGGCTTTGTGTTATTGTCCGGAGTTCCGTAGAAGACATACTTTATATTTGGCGATAATTTTATTCTCTTATGAACTTTAAATATTAAACCGCCTATGAGAAACCTTGGTAATTGTCCCTTTGAAGCTATTGGGACATAACCACCCGGATTTTTCAATCCCTCTTTTAAGAAATGATCATATCTAGCGAATATTTCAGTCGTTTTTGAGAGCTTCGCCGTACCGTGTAGTGAAATAATTCCGGTGTCTTTATTATCACCAATATTTTGGTCTTCATTTTTATAATAATAACCCGTACCTAATCGTCCCCATGTTCCTTTTAAACCTAAAAATCCCGCTAAATAAGTTATATCCTTACTACCGTCAGACGCTTTATGACCGTTTATTTCAACATACATTAACCTTGTACTATAAGCAACACGAGCATAAACTGCCTTACCCTTATTATCCTCACCCTTATTTGAACCGTAATTACCATACATTAGGGTATATAAAAAACCACCGTTTGTCTTACCATTGAGAGCAATACCGAAATCTCTTGATGATGCCAATTTAAAAAAATCCGGTGCTGTTTTTTCTACAAAACGATATCCCCAAAATTTCTCTGTCTTATCGAAACTCGGCGGTTCAATAATTCCGGCTATAATTGACAAATTATCATTTAGTTTATATTTTAAATGTGCGTTTTTAATATACGGAATAATTTTTCCCTCCGAGAAATGAGTACTGTTCATCTCTAAACGAACTCTTGCCGAAAACTTATCAGACAATTTTGTATTATAACCAAGATATATTCGTCTTAACCAAAAACCATGTTGTCCCTCTATGCCTTTGTCTGTTTCACTGCCACTATGATGACTACCTACAAAATAATATTCAGGCAATATATATCCCTTAATATTATCGGTAAATCCAAATCTTGTCCCCATAAAAAACGTTGTAATAATTAGTACAATTAAAATAATTTTTTTTTGCATTCAATGCCTCCTTTTTTAATATGGAAGTATATATGAACTATGTTAAATGCTCTTTAAATAAATGTTAATTTTAAGTTAATTACGCTGACTATAATGGAAGAGTTACTATAAAGGTCGAGCCTTTCTTAATCTCGCTTTCAACCTTTATTGAGCCCTTGTGTATATTGACAATATGTTTAACAATTGATAATCCCAATCCCGTACCGCCGGTATCTCTTGATCTTGACTTATCAGCCACAAAAAATCTTTCAAAAATTCTGTCTAAATATTTCTTATCAATACCTATTCCCGTATCTGCAACTTTTATATAAATGTTTTTTTCGTCTTCATTTCCGAATGAAACCGTGATACTACCCTCATCCGTATATTTAACGGCGTTATTTATTAAATTAATAATTAAATCTTCTAATTTATACCTATCACCCTTTATAAATATTTTTTCAGACGGATTATTAATTATAAATTCTAAATTTTTCTTTTTAGCCTCTCTTTGAAAAAGATTAACCGTTTCAAAAATAAGTTTATTTATTTCAATAGTACCCGAATCAATAGAATTATCACTATCTTCAAGTTGATGTATCAATAGTAAATCATCAACAATATTAGATAGCCTTTCACTGTTTCTCTTAATAATATTTAGATAATCTTTATTTTCTTCCGGTATTTCGTCTTCCAAAGTTTCTATGAATCCTCTTATAGATGTTAAGGGAGTTTTTAATTCATGAGAGGCATTTAAAACAAAATCTTTTTTTATTTGCTCGACTCTTTTTAATTCCGTTATATTATGAAAGGTAATTACAATGAGTTTACTGTCTTTTATAATATTAAAACTTGTTTTAAAAAATAAATCACCTATTTTAATTATCTCGGATTTATTTTTTTTTCTCTTATATACCTCTTTGATTATATCGTTAAGCATTGGTTCTCTGTATATTTCCCATATTCTTTTATCCTTGTTTGTCTTATAATCATAACCAATATTTTTATAGAAATTTTCATTTGATATCAATATATTACCCTCTGTATCAACAACGGCAAGTCCCTCGTTAATTGACGACAGTATTGTTTTTAATTCTCGTTGATTTTCCTCAAGTTCTATAAATAACTTTTTTTGATGCAAAACCATAGAGTTAAAACTTTTTGCGAGCTCCCCTATCTCTCCGGCATCTCCCACAAACACCTTAACATCAAGATTTCCATTCTCAATTTCTTTTGATGCCTCCGACATTTTTTTTATAGGTTTGGAAATACTTCTTGAGATTAAAAATGTTATCAGTATTGATAAAACAAATAGAACAAAAACCAAAAAAAGAATCTTTTTATTAAGCTTAGTCAAAATAAAATCAATATCTCTAATAAAGACACTCGTTCTTATTACTCCGAAAATAGACGAATTAACTTTTAACGGCATTGCAAGGTACAACATTTCTGACATGCGAGTTGTACTAAATCTTATATTATAGGCATAGTCTTTCTTTAATGCTTCGAGAACTTCAGGTCTTGTACTATGATTTTCCATCTTATATGGATTTGATAAAGAATCTGCAATAACCTTACCGTCATACCTTATAAGGGTTATCCTTGTATTAATTATTTTACCAAGTTTTTTTATGTACTTATCAAGCTTGTCGGATTTGTCTTTAATATGATTTTTTACTATAGGCTCAATTAATATTGTGTTTTTTTTAAGATTTTCTATTAAAGAACGTATATGCCATTGTTTTACCATATTAATTGTAAATACGGTAACTAATATTGTAAATATGGATAATACTAATAAATTTGCAATAAATGTTTTAAAAAAAATTGTCTTTTTCATGATATTTTATATCCTACACCTCTGACGTTTTTAATTAAATAACCTAAATCTCCAAGCTTATCTCTTAAATGTTTTATATGAACATCAATTGTTCGGTCAATAACAAACTTCTCATCGCCCCATAACATATCAAGTAATTGTTCTCTTGAAAAAACCCAACCTCTTTTTTTACTTAGAATGGTTAATATATCAAATTCTGTTTTTGTAAGTTCGATTACGCTACCCTTTACAAGTACTCTGTGAAGGTTAAAATCAATGGTAATTAAATTATCAATCTCAATTATTTCTTTATTTTGTTTTGAGGAGTCTTTATTTGTCCTTGTATCAAATCGTCTTAGAACAGCCTTAATTCGAGACATAAGTTCTTTGACAGAAAAAGGTTTTACCATATAGTCGTCAGCACCAAGCTCCAGTCCTATTATAATATCGTATTCGTCACTTTTTGCCGTCAACATAATTATAGGAATTGACTCATAATTAATATCTTTTTTTAATATCTTACATATTTCTAATCCGTCAATATCCGGTAACATAAGATCAAGTATTATTAAGTCCGGTTTTTCTGATTTTATTCTCTTAAAAAATATATCTGCAGATAAAAATGTCTCGGAAATATAATTGTTTTTTTTAAGATTAACATCTATTAACTTAAGAATATCCGATTCATCGTCAACCACAAAAATCGTTTTTTGCTTTTTTATTATCATATTCTCCTCATCCATAATAAACTATAAATGTTTTAAGACTAATAGTAAATATATTTAATTATAAAAATATTAAAGTTTTGTTATTTTTGTGTTAAGAATACTACCTAATATCAGATTTAAAACTTCAAGTTAAAGCCGATTATTAAAATAATCAGCTATTATCGTTTTTTTCTACGTTATCTTTTATGTTATCTTCTGCGTTTTCTTCCGTGATATCTTCTTCATCAGGTATTGTTATTGCATCAATACTTGTTATTGACACCAACATATCGCCTGATCTTAATTTCAGGATTTTTACACCCTGAGTTGCTCTTCCCTGAGCTCTTATCTGAGTGGAACTTTGTTTATTCAATACGCCCTTTTTTGATGATAGTATCAAATCGTCGTTTTCTCTGAGTGTTACAAGTCCGATAACCTTTCCTGTTTTTTCATTTATTTTGATATTGATTACACCCTTGCCGCCTCTTGTTTGTAACCTATAAAGCGAAAGATCTGATTTTTTTCCGATACCGTTCTCCGTTACCGTTAAAATTGTATTATTTCCATCATCAATTACATCGGCACCAACAAGAAAATCATCTTTTGACATTCTTATTCCTCTAACACCTCTTGCATTTCTGCCGATAGCTCGTACATTCTTTTCATTAAACTTAATTGCCTTTCCAAGATTTGTACCAAGTATTATTTCATTATTACCACCTGTAATTCTTGCTTCAAAGAGAGTATCGTCTTCAGGTACCTTAGCAACAATTATTCCGTTTGCTCTCGGTCTTGCAAATGAAGAAAGCGGTGTTTTCTTTACAAAACCTTTTTTTGAAAAGAGCATAATAAACTTATCTTCATCAAATGTCCTGACTCTTATAACCGAGCATACCTTTTCCTCTTCCGTTATTCCTATTATTCTATTAATGGGCTTACCTCTTCCTGTTGTTTCTCCCTGTGGAATATCATAAGCTTTAACCCAGAACATTCTGCCCTTTTCGGTAAATACAAGTATATAGTCATGAGACGAGGCAACAAAAACTTTAAATATCATATCTTCGTCTTTAAGTCCGAAACCCCTCTTGCCCATTGTACCTCTGTTTTGGCTCTTATATGAGCTAAGTGTTGTTCGTTTTATATATCCTTTTTTAGTAAACAAAATTACAAAATCTTCATCCTTTATAAGGTCTTCCTTATTTATATCCGAAAGTTCATGATCAATAATTACTGTTCTTCTTTTATCAGTATAATTTTCTTTAACCTTTTCCAACTCTTCTATTATCAGATCTATCATCATTTTTTCATTTGAAAGGAGTTCTCTCAGGTAATTAATGAGCTTCATAAGTTCCTGATATTCCGCTTCAAGTTTTTCTATCTCAAGCCCTGTTAATTTATATAATTGCATATCAAGAATTGCAGTTGTTTGAACTTCCGTAAGAGGTAAATTTTCCATTAATTTAATTTTTGCCTCTTCTTTATTTTTTGAACCTCTGATAATCTTGATAACAAGATCCAATTGGTCAAGTGCTATCTTAAGTCCCTCAATTATATGAGCTCTTTTCTCTGCCTTTTCCAATTCAAATAGGGATCTTCTTCTAATAACTTCCTTTCTATGACCGAGGAAATTATTAAAATAATCGATAAGGTTAAACTGTTTGGGTTGTTTATTAACAATGGCAAGAAGGTTTATTGAAAAAGTATTTTGAAGCTGAGTATATTTAAACAAGCTGTTTAAAACAACCTCTGCTATTTCATCTCTTTTAATTTCAATTACAATTCTCATCCCGTCCCTATCGGACTCATCTCTTAAATCTGAAATCCCTTCAACTTTCTTAATCTTTACGAGATTTGCAATATTTTCTAAGATTCTTGCCTTATTGGTCTGGTAGGGTATTTCAGTGATAATTATCTTCTGTTTCCCTGATTTATCGGTTTCTATATCAGCCTTGGAGCGTACAAGTACCGTGCCTCTTCCTGTTTCATAGGCTGTCCTTATTGAGTCCTTGCCATAAATAAAACCGCCGGTAGGAAAATCCGGTCCCTTTACAATATTTAAAAGCTCAGCAATGGAAGTATCTCTATTGTTTACAAAATAAATAAATGCATCAATTAACTCCTTTATATTATGCGGAGGAATTGATGTTGCCATTCCTACAGCGATACCAGAGCTACCGTTTATCAATAAAACAGGTAAAAGAGCAGGAAATATTTCAGGCTCCGACAACGAACCGTCATAGTTAGGAATAAAATCAACGGTCTTTTTATCCAAATCTCCAAGTAATTCATTAGAGATTTTTTGAAGTCTTACCTCCGTATATCTCATAGCAGCCGGTGGATCCCCGTCTATCGAGCCAAAGTTACCCTGCCCGTCAACCAGAGGATATCTTAACGAGAAATCCTGTGCCATTCTTACAAGAGTATCATAAACAGCCTGATCTCCGTGTGGATGATATTTACCGATAACATCACCGACAATTCTTGCTGATTTCTTATACGGTTTATTGTATTGGGTGCCTGTCTGATGTAATGAGAAAAGAGTTCTTCTGTGAACGGGCTTTAATCCGTCCCTGATATCCGGAATTGCTCTTCCTATTATTACACTCATAGAGTAAGCAAGATAAGACTCTCTCATCTCGTTTTCAATAGTAACCTGTTCTATATGATCTAATTTTTTGTTTTCATTATCCATTTTATATCCTAAACATCCAAGTTTTTAACATTTAATGCATTCTCAAGAATAAACTCTCTACGCTTAACCGAATCACTTCCCATCAGGGTATCGAATACAATTTCACTTTCAACAATATCGTTGATGTCAACTTGCAATAGCGTTCTTTCTGCCGGGTCCATTGTTGTTTCCCATAACTGTCCGGGATTCATCTCTCCAAGACCCTTATATCTCTGTATGTAAAGCCCTTTTTTAATTCTTTCAAAAAGATGCTCAACAAGTTCGTCTCTATCCTCTATTATCGTTTCATCGTTACCTATTTTTACAGTATATGGAGGCAGAGGATACTCTTTTAGCTTCTCATAAGTTAAATTAACCTCTGAAAACTCAGGACCGGTTAAATAATGCCAATCAATTTTCTTATTCATGGTAACGCCGTTGAGTTCATATCCAAGATCAATCGTGTATATGGCGTATTCATCGTCAAAATTCATCTCGGCCTTTTTACAGTTGTCTTCTTCCTTTAATCGTTCAAGAATACTTTCCGTTAATTTTTTATCCTTTAAACTTGCCTCATCACGTATTAATTCAATTAAAAGAGATATTAAGTTTTTTGGCATTCCTCTTTTTTCAAGATCATTGATTATCTGTGATTTTTTATTTATCAATTTAATGAATTTTCTTAAATCATTTCCTTTGAGGGCTTTTGCATCTTCGTTTTCTTCATAATGAATTTCAACTTCTTCTGCAATTTTCTTTAAAAGATAATTTTCAAGTTCTTTTTCGTTTTTTATATACATCTTTGATTTACCCTTTTTTACAAGAAATAACGGTGGCTGAGCTAAATATATATATCCTCTCTCTATAAGCGGCTTCATATGTCTGAAAAAGAACGTCATAATAAGTGTCCTTATATGAGAACCGTCAACATCAGCATCGGTCATAATTATTATCTTATGATATCTTAATTTTTCAATATTAAAGTTTTCTTGCCCGATGCCAACACCGAGAGCAGCTATAATCGTTTTAATTTCCATGTTTTCAAGCATCTTGGAAGCCGTTGCTTTTTCAACGTTTAAAATTTTACCTTTTAGGGGAAGAATTGCCTGAAATTTTCTGTCTCTGCCCTGTTTTGCAGAACCTCCGGCTGAATCACCCTCAACCACGTATATTTCACTAAGTGCCGGATCCTTTGACTGACAATCCGCTAATTTACCCGGGAGAGATGTTGATTCGAGTAGGCTTGTCTTTCGTATTAAGTCTTTTGCCTTTCTTGAAGCCTCCCTTGCCTGTGCCGCAAGTAAGGCCTTACCTACTATCTGTTTGGCTATGGGAGCATTTTCTTCTAAAAACTCCATGAGCTTTTCGTTAACTGAGGATTCAACCTGTCCCTTAACCTCCGAATTACCAAGTTTTGCCTTTGTTTGACCTTCAAATTGCGGGTCAATAATACGAACGGATATAACTGCAACAAGTCCCTCTCTTACATCGTCGCCCGAAAAACTTCCCTTAAAATCTTTGGAGAGATTATACATCTGAGCATAATTATTAATGGTTCTTGTAATAGCACCTTTAAATCCGGTTAGATGTGTGCCACCCTCTATTGTATTTATATTATTAACGAACGAAAGTAAATTTTCGCTATAAGAGTTGACATATTGAAATGCTATCTCAACCTCAGTATCTTCCTTCTTTGCTGAAAAGTATATTGGTTCTTCGTGTACCTTCTGCTTAGTACCACAGAGATATTCAACGTACTCAATAATACCTCCTTCATAATGAAATAAATCGCTTTTTTCGCTTCTCTCATCAGTAAGGGCAATAGTTATTCCTTTATTTAAAAAGGCAAGCTCCCTTAATCTCTTGCTTAATATACTATAATCATACTCGGTAACTTCAAAAATA
>CAYOTE010000105.1:0-8368 GCA_964406785.1 uncultured Clostridia bacterium | reverse complement strand
AAAATTTCTTAATGAATTTTGGATTTCTTCTTTTAATTATGCTCATGGTATTTGTTATATTGAATGATATATCAAAAACACTTCCAAATGGTTGGAACTCATTATTACCTTAGTCTGATTTTTCGTATTTTATCTTGCCTGTAAGTCAATTATATAGTAAATTACATATTTATTTGTGTAATGTAAATAAAATTATAATGTAATACAAAAGGGAGTTTGTAAAATGAAGAGAATTAAAATCAGTGAGTTATTGGAATTTAGTGACAAATATCTTGAGAAGCATGTGTTTGTACAAGGTTGGGTAAGAACAAGACGTATCAGCAAGAACGTTGTTTTCATTGCATTAAATGATGGTTCTATTATTAAGAATATTCAAATTGTAGTTGAGCTTGATGAAAATAATCAAAATAGCATAGATGATATAAATACGGGAGCTTCTATTTCCGTTAAAGGTAAGTTAATTAATTCGGAGGGAAAGGGACAAAGTGTTGAAGTTAAGGCTGTAGAAATAAAAATTTTAGGAAAGGCAGATCCTGAAAAATATCCACTTCAACCTAAGAGACATTCACTTGAATTTTTAAGAGAAATTGCACATCTTAGATTTCGTACCAACACATTTGGGGCAATTACAAGAATTAGACATGCGATGATTTTTGCCGTCCATTCTTTTTTTAATGAGCGTGGCTTTTTTAATATACATACTCCCATAATTACCGGTTCTGATGCTGAGGGAGCTGGTGAAATGTTTAGGGTGACAACGCTATCCCTCAAAACAGAAAATAAAGATATTGATTATAAGGATGATTTCTTTGGGAAGGAAACAAATTTAACTGTGTCCGGTCAATTGGAAGGAGAGCTTGCTGCACTTGCAATGTCCCAAATATATACGTTTGGACCGACATTCAGAGCAGAAAATTCAAATACTTCAAGACATCTTGCTGAGTTCTGGATGATAGAGCCTGAGGTAGCTTTCGCTGACTTGGAAGATAATATGGAACTTGCAGAGGATATGCTGAAATATTTAATAAAATATGCCTTAGATAAATGCTCTGATGATCTTGGATTTTTGAATAAAAGATTCATGGATGAAGATAAAGTGAAAAAACAACAGGATAGAGTTGATATGAATTTGATAGAAAAATTAGAATTTGTTCTTAGTAATAATTTTGAAAGAGTCTCTTATACTGATGCAATTAATATATTGAAAAACTCAAAGCCCAATAAAAAGAAAAAATTCAAATACATAATTAAAGAGTGGGGTGCTGATTTGCAATCTGAACATGAGAGATATCTTGTAGAAAAACACTTTAAAAAGCCTGTTATTTTGTATGATTATCCGAATGATATCAAGGCTTTTTATATGAAACAAAATGATGATGGGAAAACTGTCAGAGCTATGGATATACTGTTCCCGGGTATTGGTGAGATAATTGGTGGTTCACAAAGAGAAGAGGATTATGATAAATTATTAAATAGAATAGAGTCTATGGGGATATTACAAGAGGACTTATGGTGGTATCTTGAAACAAGGAAATACGGAACAGTACCTCATAGCGGTTTTGGCTTAGGTTTTGAAAGACTTATGCTATTTGTAACAGGAATGGGCAATATAAGAGACGTTATTCCCTTCCCAAGAACACCGGGAAATGCCGAATTTTAATAGTGTAATGATTAAAATACTCAAAATTACAGACATAAGGTTTTTAAGGTGATAGCTTTGTGATTTTGGATTTTATACTGTTTTAGACTATAAGAATAAGAATAAACGAGTTAACGTTAAATAATTATTTATGCTTGTGAATAAAAGTTTGATACAACTATCTGATAGTGAGAAAAATCGGGGCGAGAAGATTTGAACTTCCGACCTCACGGTCCCGAACCGTGCGCGCTACCAGGCTGCGCTACGCCCCGCAATGATAAGTTATTATAACACATAAATGCATTCTATGAAAGGGAAAGTGAGTTTTTTGAGTTCTATGATTAACATGAAAATGATTATAATAGTGTATAAAAGGTAATATGTTGTTCTTTTGCAATATGAATGGTATTAAATTTTTATAAAATAGCTTGATATTGTTGGTTTTTTGCTTTTAAGAACTATTATTTTATGTTAAACTTGTATATTAAAAATGATTGAATGTGAAAATATTAAAATAGAGATAGATAAAAAGCTAATCTTAAATGATGTTAGTTTCAAAATAAAAAGTGGAGAAAAACTTCTTATTACCGGAGAGTCCGGTAGCGGGAAGACCTCTCTTATAAGAACACTATTGTTTTTTGAAAATTTCAATGGAACTATAAAGTATGACGGAGAAAAAATAGGAATTGAAAATATTGAAAAATATAGAAGTCATATTGGGTATATAGGACAAAAAATACCAGCTTTTAACCAAAATGTAGAAAGTTTTTTAAAAATACAGAATAATTTTAAGGCAAATGAAAATAAAAAATTTGAGGCTGATAGAATGCTCGATTTATTGGGTAAATTAAATTTCGAAAAATCAATTTTAAAAACAAAATTTAATAATCTTTCAGGTGGTGAAAAACAGAGAATTGCGGTAATCGGAGTTCTTTTATTGAATAAACCGATTTATATTTTTGATGAAATTACATCCGCTCTTGATAAAAAGAATATTGATTCGTTAATCTCTGTTATTATGCAAGAGACCAATACTATAATTTCCGTGTCTCATAATAAAGAATGGGAAAGGTATTGTTCAAGAATAATTAAAATGGAAAGAGGAGAAATAATCGATGACAGGCTCGTTTGATATCTCTTATTTAGCTCTTGCATTATACGGTTTAATGTTGATTGTGCCTATTTCTATTTTTTTATATTTAAAAATTAAGAAGGTAAAGGCTCTTATTATATCGGTTTTAAGAATGTCTATTCAACTTGCCTTTGTGGCACTCTATCTTGAATATATATTTAAGCTTAAAAATCTTACGGTTAATATTGTCTGGGTACTTATTATGATACTTATAGCAAACGGTTCTGTTTTAAATCAAAGCGGTTTGAGAATAAAAAAACTGTTTTTTTATACTTTCGGTGCCTTTTTAATTAGTATAATATTTGTATTTATTCCACTTTTCTTTGTTTTTGGAACTAAGGTCTTAATATCTCCACGATATATGATACCTCTCGGCGGAATGATACTTGGAAATATTTTAAGAGTTAATATTATATCTCTTGAAAGATTTTATAACGGTTTAACCAGTAGAGATGAAGAATTTATATTTTATATTCATCTCGGAGCAACGAAATGGGAGGCAATCAAACCGTTTTTACAGGAGGCGGTTTCCCGTGCCATATCACCTCAAATTGCGATGGTTGCAACAATGGGCTTAGTCTCATTGCCCGGAATGATGACAGGGCAGATTCTCGGTGGTTCATCGCCCGCAGTTGCAATTAAATATCAGATAATGATAATGATTGCTATCTTTACAACGGCTGTTATATCTACTTTTCTCGGAATAATATTTTCCACCTTTGCTACAATTGATGGATTTTTAAGATTAAAAAAAGACGTATTTAAAGACAGATAAAATAAAACCGGTATATTGATTACACCAACTTTATAGATTATAGATGATTATCACAAACTATGTATATTTTTACTTACGATTTTCTATAGGAATATAATCTTTTTCATTATCGCCTATATATATTTGTCTTGGTCGGCTTATTTTTGTATCGGGCGTTTTAATTTGTTCTCTCCATTGAGCTATCCAACCCGGTAATCTGCCTATTGAGAACAGAACAGGAAACATATTGGTTGGTATTCCTATAGCCCTCATAATAATACCACTGTAAAAATCAACATTTGGAAATAATTTTCTGTCTATAAAATACTTGTCCTTTAAAGCTGTCTCTTCAAGCTTTTTTGCTATTGAGAGGAGAGGATCGTTTACCCCGAGTTTTGCCAATACCTTATCGCCTGCTTTTTTGAGAATCCTTGCTCTTGGATCGTAATTTTTATATACTCTATGTCCAAATCCCATTAATCTGAACGGATTATTCTTGTCTTTTGCCATTTCTATACACTTCTCGGCTGAAATATCACCTTGATGGATTTCATTTAACATATTTATAACGGCAAGATTTGCTCCACCGTGAAGCGGTCCCCATAGAGCACAGACACCGGATGCACATGAGGCAAATAGATTAGCCTGACTTGAACCAACCATTCTGACGGTTGAAGTACTGCAATTCTGTTCATGGTCTGCATGAAGAATGAATATTAAATTCATTGCGTCTTCTATATCGGGATCTATATCATATTTTTTATTGGGCAGAGAGAACATAAGGTGTAAGAAATTTGCCGCATACTGTAGAGACGGAATAGGGTATATGCTTGGCATTCCTCTTGACTGTCTGTAGGCATATGCCGCAATGGTTCTAATTTTACTTATTAAAAGGGCAGAGGCTCTTTTGCAATAATTTTTGTCGTCATCTCGCTCTAATAATTCGGGATGAAAGCAAGACATGGTGTTTATCATTGCCGATAACATAGCCATAGGCGGAGCTGATGTAGGGAAGCCTTCAAAATGATGCTTCATTGATTCGTGAAGGTGTTCGTTACTTCCAATAAGATTCTTATACTCATCAAGCTCAGTTTGATTTGGAAGTTTGCCGAATATTAATAAATAGGCTACTTCAATAAAATCCGGTTTTTTCTTATTAAATGATTCAATAGGATATCCTCTGTATCTTAAAATACCGTTTTCACCGTCAATATAGGTAATTGAACTTGAGCAACTACCCGTATTCCCATAACCGGGGTCATAGCTAATATATCCGGTAGAAGCACGGAGCTTACTAATGTCTATACCTTTTTCACCCTCACTTCCCTCAATAATCGGCAATTCTATAGTTTTGTCTCCAAGATCCAATTTTGCAAATTTTTTCATTTTATCCTCCTTTTTTTGTACACATACTAAATATTAAATAAAAAAAAAATCTTTTTCAATTATGTTAAGGATATAATTTAATAATAAAATGTTTTCTTCAGTAATCCTATCATAAAAATTTGTGATTTTGTACAAAGCGAGGTTTTGGAGCAAGATTTTTATTTAAAATATGGAGACGCAATCTTTATAAGTGAAGTCTTATTTAAGAAATTCTATGTTTAAGCTCTTTGATTTTATCTCTTAAAAATATTGCTCTTTCGAAATCAAGGGTATCTGCTGCCTTTTGCATGTCTTTTTTATAACCTTTAATGATATGTGGAATATCTTTTTTGGGAATGTGTTTTATATCTTTTAATATTATATCTTTTTCTTCCACAGGTTTTATAATTGTTTTCGGTGTTATTCCGTGTTTACTATTATATTCCATTTGGAGTTCTCTTCTTCTCTTTGTTTCTTCTATTGCCTTTATTATTGACTTTGTTTTTTTGTCGGCATATAAAACTACCTTGGAATTGATATTTCTTGCAGCTCGTCCGATTATCTGTATAAGACTTTTAAAATCTCTTAAAAAGCCCTCCTTGTCGGCATCTAAAATCCCGATAAAGCCAACTTCAGGTATATCAAGTCCCTCTCTTAAAAGATTTATTCCAACCAAAACATCAAACTTGCCAAGTCTTAACATTCTAATAATTTCAGTTCTTTCCAATGTATCAATTTCAGAGTGCATATATCTTGTTTTTATTCCTTCGTCGGCTAAAAACTCGGTCATTTCTTCGGCAAGTTTTTTCGTTAGTGTTGTTATTAAAACTCTGTCGCCTCTTTTTATGGTGTTTTTTATTTCGCTTTTTAAATCTTCAATTTGTCCTTTTATTGGTCTGATAAAAACTTCAGGGTCAATTAAACCTGTTGGTCTTATTATTTGTTCAATAATAGCGGATGATTGTTCTTGCTCATAATCTCCCGGTGTTGCCGAAACAAATATCACCTTATTGTCTAACATAATTTTTTCTGTTTCGACGAATTTTAAAGGACGATTATCAAATGCCGACGGTAGCCTAAAACCGTAATCTACAAGGTTTTTTTTTCTTGAATAGTCTCCGTTATACATTGCGTGTAATTGTGGTATTGTTTGATGACTCTCGTCTATAATTAAGAGAAAATCTTTTGGAAAATAATCCATTAAACAGTATGGACGTTCTCCCGGCTTTCGTCCGTCAAAATATCTTGAATAATTCTCAATTCCTTTGCAAAAGCCTGTTTCTTCAATCATTTCTATGTCGAAAAGAGTTCTTTGTTTTAATCTATGCGCTTCCATCATATCCAATTCGGGAAGCTTCTTAAATAAATCTGACTTTATGTTTTTTATGGCGTTTTTTATTGAGCTTTCCGGTATCACAAAATGTTTGGCAGGATAAAAGTAAAAATGATTTTTTGTCTCTATGATTTCTCCTGTTACTTTATCAATTTCCGACAGTCTTTCAATCTCGTTTCCGAACATCTCTACTCTTATAATATTATTAAAGTATCCGGGGATGATGTCGATTGTCTCTCCCTTTACTTTAAATCTTCCCGGCATTAATTCTGTATCGTTTCTCTCGAATTGCAGGTCTATAAGATTGCCTATAAGAAGATTTCTATTAATATTTTGCCCTATGCCAATCTCAAATCCCATATTTGCAAATAGCTTGGGATCTCCAACATTATATATGGCAGATACCGATGCAATAACAATAACATCATCTCTTGACGATAGAGATGCCGTTGTGGCAAGACGCATCTGTTCTATTTTTGGGTTTATCTGTATGTCCTTTTCAATATATTGATCTCTTTGAGGGATGTATGATTCAGGTTGATAATAATCGTAGTATGATATGAAAAATTCGACCCTGTTATTCGGGAAAAAATCTTTAAATTCATTATAAAGTTGTGTTGCCAATGTCTTATTATGAGCAATTACAAGTGTTGATTTGTCGTATTTCTCAATTATATTTGCAATGGTAAACGTCTTACCTGAGCCGGTAACTCCTAAAAGAGTTTGGAAATTAAAGTTTTTTTTTAAGCCCGAATACAAACCTTTAATTGCTTCCGGTTGTGAGCCCTTTGGTTTATATGAAGAAACCAATTTGAAATTAAAATTGTTTTTGTTTCCTGTACTTTCCATAGTCTATTTTATCATAAATTATAATTTAATCGGGGAATTCATCAAAGAATTATGCTCCTGATTGAGTTACAGATTTTTTTTTCTAAGAATATATATTATGCCACCAATTATTCCCAGTATCAGATTAAATAGCATATCAAGAAAGGAAAAGGATATTGCAATTGCAGGATTGGTGAATCCATAGATTGTAAAAAACTTTGTAAGGACAAATTCTCGTACTCCTATTCCATTAACGGAGATAGGTACGGATAGCACGATTAATAATATTGATATAATCAGGAAGTAGTCAATAAAAGGTATGTTAACACCGAGGGATAGACCTATTAAGTAATAATGGATTATTACGTTTAATTGTAAAATAAAACCCCAAAAGAGAACTTTTAAAAGTACTTTATCTTTTAACAGATTGCCTTTAATAATAATATGAAAAGAGTTAAATTTTACCAAAAAGAGTTTGAGTTTTTTATATTTAGGATTAAATTTTAAGAAATAATTTACCGGAAGTTTTTTTATTAATATATATAGAAAAATTATTCCTAATAAACCCGCAATTATAATTAGCCATAAAAAATGTAAATCTTCTACAAAATTCATTCTTATAATTGATGAGATTAATGCAAAAATAATGAGAATGAATATACCGCTTATCCTCTCAATGAAAACAATTGCCATTGATGCGGAAGTCCCCTCATCCATATCTCTTGTGTCTGCAATTCTTATAATATCACCGCCAAATCTGGTAGGTAAGAAGTGATTGAAGAAATTTGAAACAAGGTAAAATTTCATCAATTCCGTTAATTTATATTGAGCATTATTCTCTTTTAAGAGTATATTCCACCTCAATGATTTAATGAAAATCCCCACTGCATGCAATGAGAATGAAAGAAGGGCTAAAATAGGAAGTGTAGTTGCTAATTTATCAAAAACATCTTTCGGATTAGTCTTGTAAAATATTAAATATGCAAGTAATCCCAAACCAAAAAATAATTTAACAAAAAATAAAATCTTTTTTTTCAATATATTGCACTCCTTTAACACTCATTTTAACATATGAAACAATGTTTTTCATATACTTGAATTTTTTATAAAAATTTTAGGTTTCCTTAAATTTTCATCAAAATTGTATCAAAATTTCCAAGACGATTACTATAATAAGTTAAGTGATTAAGGCGAATGCAAAAGAGTTGAATTGTTTTGCAATGAAGACAAGGCTTATGGAGGTTAAGGGGGGGCAATTTTTTTTTATTGAATAAATTATCAAATGATACTATAATATTATTTTAAGAGGGTGATTAA
>CAYOTE010000104.1:0-8465 GCA_964406785.1 uncultured Clostridia bacterium | reverse complement strand
GAACGATAAATATTTCTCCCAATATTTTTTTGTCAATTATATCTTTTATCCATACTGACGGAGGAGAATATCTGTTCTGCATTACGGCAAATACTTTTTTTGATACCTGTAATGCATTATATAGTACTGACTCAACTTTATTCTTGGATAATCCGAGAGGTTTTTCACAAACAATGTGTTTTTGCTTTTTTAATGCCATATTAGAATGTTCTGTATGCAATCCGTTTGGGGTACAAATATTAACAACATCCATCTCTGTATCAGAAGATAATAAATCTTCAATATTTTTAAAAAACGGGACATCATATTGCTCTATATTTAATTCATCCTTTTCTTTTATGTCACATAGGGCTACAAGCTCAGCTTCAGGATTTCTTACTATCATTTCAGCATGACGTTTACCTATCCTTCCGCATCCGATAATTGCAAATTTAATTTTTTTCATACAAGACTCCGTAGTATTATATTCTTTTTATGATATCTTTGTTGATTTTTTTTACATAAAATTATATAAAATATTCTATTATTATTTATAGTAGTTTCTCCAATTCGTAATATTACATAAATTATATATTTTTTGCAATAATAATTTCAGGTTTTATATTTTTCACAATGCAAGTTTATTTTTTTATAACAAAAATAATTTAATCTTTAATATATTATAGGATTGTATATTAAGTTTATATTAATTTTTAAAAATTAAATTAATATGTTTTAAATTTTTGACAAAGAAAAGATTATATGATAAAGTAAAAAATATAAAAAATTGATTTACTGGAGATAGAAACCATGAGATTCTTTACTAAGAAGATTTACTTTTTTATTGTCTTTTCGTTCTTTATCTTTTTCGCATATTTAATCCTTAATGCGGAGCAAATTAATTTGGAGGATGACTGGTTAATAATTTCATCGGCGAAGGTACAACTTCAGGATAGAGAAATATCCGCATTGAATTCAAAAATTGATTTAACTAAGTGGTATAAGGCAAGAGTACCGTCAACCGTTCTTTCAACATTAATTGATAACGGGGAGTACAAAGATATTTACTATAATCGTAATCTTGATAAGGTTGATAAAAAAAGATTTTTGGTTTCTTGGTGGTATAGAAAAGAATTTGTTGTTAAGAGTGTGAAGGATAAAAATTATACCTTGCTTTTTGACGGAATAAATTACAGAGCCGATGTTTTTTTAAACGGAGTAAAAGTAGGTGATTCAAAAGATATATTCGGAGCCTTTAAAAGATTTAACTTAGATATTACAAATAATATTAAAGAGGGTAGAAATATTATTGCCGTAAAAATATATCCACCTGAAAAAGGTGTGTATAGTATAGGCTTTGTAGATTGGAATCCTAATCCACCTGATAAAAATATGGGGATATGGCGAACTCTTGCTTTAAAAGAGACAAGTGCGATTTTTTTGTCAGATGTTTATGTTAAGCCGTATTTGGATATAGAAAAATTAGACGGTGGAATTGATGTTTATGGAAAAATAAAAAATTATTCAAATAAAAAAATATCGGGTAAGATTTCTTGTTACGTGAAAGAGACGGGAATGATTGTCGCTAAGAATTTTGAACTGCCGGCTCTACAGGAAAAGAGAGTTCAAATAGCTCATTTTTATTTTTCTAAGCCTAAACTTTGGTGGCCTCATACATTGGGCAATCCGTATCTGTACAATCTTGAGCTTAAAACCTTTGTTGATGAGAAATTATCCGATACGGAAAAGATAAGATTTGGTATAAGAAAGATAGAAGACTATATGACTAAGGATGGTTTTAGAGGTTATAAGGTAAACGGAAAAAAAGTTTTGCTCAAAGGTGGAGGATGGGTTGATGATTTAACTCTAACCTATGATAAAAAGAATGTAAAGACTCAAATTCAATACATAAAAGATATGAATCTTAATACAATTCGATTTGAAGGTTTTTGGGGTAATAGCCAATATATGTATGATTTGGCGGATGAGAACGGATTGCTAATTATGATTGGTTTTACCTGTCATTGGGAATGGGATAATTATCTTGGTATTCCGGTTGATGAAAATTTTAACGGTACAAAGGATAAGGCTAAACAGAAGGTATTGAACGATTATCTAATAAATCAAATTATATGGCTTAGAAATCATCCATCGGTTTCTATATGGGCTGTTGGTAGTGATAAGATACCTTTTCCCGAGCTTGAAAAGAGATATGTGGAAATATTAAATAAATACGACGGAACAAGGCCGTATATTGCCGGTACAAAAGAATTTACCAGTAAGATAAGTGGAAAAACGGGTATTAAAATGAGAGGTCCATATGCCTTGACAGCTCCCGGTTATTGGTATGAGGATACAAAAAACGGTGGTGCTTTCGGTTTTAATTCAGAAACCGGTCCGGGTGCTCAGATACCCGTGCTTGAGAATCTTAAGAAGATGATTCCAAAGGATAAACTCTGGCCTATCAATAGGGAGTGGGACTATCATTGTGCAAGGAATGAATTTAAAGATATATCAAGATATGTTAAGGCTCTTAATAATAGGTACGGTAAGTCGGCAAATTTAAAAGAGTTTGTTAAAAAGTCACAGATGATGAATTATGAGCTTATAAGGCCGATGTTTGAATCATTCTCCGTAAACAAATTTAAAGCTACGGGAATTATACAGTGGATGCTTAACTCAGCTTGGCCTGAAATGTTCTGGCAACTGTATGATTGGTATCTTGTTCCTACCGGTGCTTATTACGGGACAAAAGAGGGTGCAAAACCTTTGCATATTGTTTACAGGTACGGTTTTAATGATATATGGTGTGTTAATGATAAATTGAAAAGTCAAGATAATCTCAAGGCGGTAGTTAGGGTATTTGATGAGTCCTCAAAGCTTATTTTTGATAATAATATTAGATTTAATATTATTAGTAATAAATCCATTCCTTTAAAGATAAGTATTGGAAAATATATTAAGGCAAATAAATTATCCTTTATCTCTTTGAAATTGTATAGAGGCGGAAAAGAAATAGACTCCAACTTTTATTGGGTTTCAGATAAGATGGATGTTCTTGATTATGATAAGACCGATTGGCTTATTACTCCCATTAAAAATTATGCCGACCTTACCTCTTTAAATAATCTTCCTAA
This sequence comes from uncultured Clostridia bacterium, assembly GCA_964406785.1. GTDB lineage: Bacteria > Acidobacteriota > Aminicenantia > UBA2199 > UBA2199 > JAOZTV01. The sequence goes on along the minus strand of CAYOTE010000104.1, from coordinate 5,349 downwards.
GGCAAAGCTTGAAGCTACTTATAAGGTAAAAACTAAATTGAATAATACGGTTGAACTTATCATTAAGAATAAGACGGATAAAATAGCGTTTTTTATTGATGTTAAGGTATTGGATAAGGATGGTGAATATATTATTCCGGTTAGTTTAAGTGATAATTATTTTAGTGTTTTACCGTTGGGTGAAAGGAAGATAAGTTTTAAGATTGATAAAATTGACAAAAATGATAGTAATGAAAAATTCAGTGTTTTTATTGAAGGATGGAATACTAATTCGATAAAATTTGGAAATATTAAATTTTGAAAAGGAGAGGAAAGAATATGAAGAAGAAGAATTATTTGATTGTACTAATGATTATGGTAACGTTTTTTGTTATCTCTTTTTTAACTAATATACTTGGATCTATTAATCCCAGTGTTTCTAAAAGTTTTAACTTAAGCCAGACATTGGCAGGATTTTTGCCCTTTGCCTTCTTTATTGCCTACGGAGTAATGTCGATTCCGGCAGGCTTTATGGTTGAAAAATTCGGTGAAAAGAAGATGATGCTTTTTGCATTTTTATTGGCATTTATCGGCTCGGTATTATTTGCTGTGATTCCTGATTTTAAAATTTTCTTAATATCTTTATTTACGATAGGTACGGGAATGGCAATACTCCAAGTTGTAATTAATCCTCTCTTAAGAGCTGCAGGCGGGGAAGAACATTATGCATTTAACTCCGTATTGGCTCAGTTGATATTCGGTGCAGCATCATTTGTAGCTCCGCTTGTTTATTCAAATATAGTAGTAGGTATGGAAAAAAACGAAGGGTTTATGAACGACTTATTTTCCGAACTCACTACAAAGGGTTTGGAGTGGGTTGCCATTTATTGGATTTTTGCAGCTTTAACCGTTTTAATGTTAGTTTTTATTATCATTGTCAAGTTTCTCAAGGTTGAACTCAAGGATGATGAGAAAACGGGAACAGTAGGAAGTTATATAGAGTTGTTTAAAAATAAAACGGTTATCTTATACTTTTTCGGTATATTTGCCTATGTAGGTACGGAACAAGGAATTTCATATTGGATGTCAAAGTTTTTACAGGAATACCATGGTTATGATTTTAAGACGGTTGGTGCTGAAGCCGTTGGTAATTTTTGGGGACTTATGACAATAGGTGGTATATTAGGCTTGTTTTTATTGAAAATAATGGATAGTAAGCTTGTTTTAAAAATATTTACAATTCTTGCAATTATTAGTTTTGCTATGGCTTTATTTGCTGATCCTAAACTTTCACTTAAAAGTTTTCAATTCAGCGGATTTTTCTTATCTGTGATGTATCCTATAATATTTTCATTGGCGTTAAATTCTGTAAATAAGCATCATGGCTCTTTTGCCGGTATCTTGGTGACCGGAATAATGGGTGGTGCTGTAGTACAGTTATTGATTGGTTTTATCAGTGATTTAGTCTCTTTAAAGGTTGGTATGGGATTTGTATTTGTAACACTTGCATATATCCTAAGTATTGGATTTTGGTCAAAACCTCTGATAAATAATGCTACTATTAAGATGAAAAGAGGAAGTAAAAATGAAGCATAGTAAAGAATCAACTTTTATAGGTGTTGATTTAGGCGGAACAAAACTGAGGGTTGGTAAGTTCTCAAATCTCGATTTAATAAGTGCATCATCATATCCCGTATCGGCTGATGCTTCCGAGGAAGTTGTTTTGGATGAAATTTATGCAGCTATTGATACTTTGTTTGATGAGAACGTTAAGGCGATTGGTCTTGCAGTTCCGAGTGTAGTTGATGTGGAAAAGGGTATTATCTATAATGTCGAGAATATCCCCTCATGGCAGGAAGTTCATCTTAAAGAGTTATTTGAAAAGAGATATAAGGTTGATGTTTTTGTAAATAATGATGCCAATGCTTTTGTCTTGGGAGAGGCTTATTCCGGTAAGGGAAAGTCCTATAAAAACATTGTGGGGTTAACTCTTGGTACTGGAATGGGTTGTGGCATTGTAATTGACGGGAAGCTTTATAACGGTTCTAATTGTGGTGCCGGTGAAATTGGTACTATGAAATATGCAGACCATACTCTTGAATATTACGGAAGCGGTGAATTTTTTAAGGGTGAATTTGGAGTTGATGGTGCCGAATTATATCGTAAGGCTAAAGAAAACGATGAAAATGCATTCAAAGCTTTTGAAGCGTTTGGTGAGAAGTTTGGTGAAATTATTATGATAGTCTTATACACATACGATCCCGATATGATTATTATAGGTGGTTCTGTAAGTAAATCGTATAAGTATTTTGAAAAGTCTATGCGTAAAAAGTTAAAAGAGTTTGCATATCCGCATATTATTGAAAAAATAAAGATAGAAATATCCGAGCATGACAATATCCCCTTGGTTGGGGCTATAGGGCTCTGTTTTGATATATAATTAATTTATAAGGAGGTAAGTATGGGTAAATCCCGAATGAAATTATTAATTTTTACATTTTTAATTCTATTATTAGTTGGTTTTGTTTATTCCCAGGCTGTTCATTATGGAAAGCTGGTGGGTAAGGTTACATATGAAGGAAAACCACTACCGGGCGTTCAGGTAACTGTTAAAAGTAATGCTCTTATTAAAGGAGAGTTGGTAACTGTTACTAATGAGGATGGAAAATATCATTTTTCCTCATTGCCAATTGGTGTTTATAGCGTAAAGGTAAGTCTTGAAGGTTTTGATTCTAAAATTCAAAATGATATCAATATTCAGGGTGGTAAATCTATTTTGGCAGATTTTGGTTTAACCATTGGGAAAATCACGGAAACGATTGCTGTTACATCTTCAGCTTCTATTATTGATGCAAGAACAGCTACAACAGATCAAACTGTAGATAGTGATATGCTTAAGAGTCTTCCTAATTCAAGAGATGTTTTTTATGATCTTGCAACGAGTACTCCCGGTATGTTTGATGTAGGTAGTGAATCCTCTTGGATTAAGAGTCCTACTGCATATGGTGGTGCAACAAATGAAAACGTATTTCTTGTCAATGGTGTAAATACTACGAATCCGAGAAGTGGAAGTTTTGGTTCTATTGTTAACGTTAACTATAGTGCTGTAAGAGAGGTAAGGATTATTGCTCTCGGTTCAAAAGCCGAGTATGGTAATTTCTCCGGTGTTGCAATTGATGTTGTTACAAAATCTGGTAGTAATCAATTACATGGAAATGTTGGTTTTTTTACTAATCTTGGAAGTGTTTCATCAAATCAACCTGCAGCTTCAGCAGATTTCGGTGCTGACTGGCTATACATAAACAAGGGTGATAATATTTTTAATGAACCTACCAAAGATATGGAGTATAGTTTTACTTTGGGTGGTCCGATAATAAAGAATGCCTTATGGTTCTATACCGGTGTAGATGTAGTTGATTCAAGGCGTAAGGTTCCTTTTTTTACTCCTGAAAAGGGTTATAAGGGGAAGTATTTTGATTTTAAATTAACAGGACAACCCTCATATAATATAAGAACATGGGTAAACTATCATTATGAGAACAATGAAAACACAAATGAGAGTTGGGGAACTTTAGGATGGGATCCTGATGTTGTTTATAATCCAAAATTTACGACTCATTCTATTTCGGCAGAGTTGCAGTGGAGTGCAAGTGGTACAACTGATATTACTGCAAAATATTTAGGTTTTTGGAATGTAGAAAAGTCTAATCTTCCTGACAATGCACCTGCTCATCCGGCATATATAAACTGGTGGAAATGGGTTGCAAAGGATATGGGAATAGACGGTGCATTTCCATGGGTAGAATCATATAGAAATAATCGTCAAACTATTCAAGCTGATGTTTCAACTTATACGGATAAATTTCTTGGTGAGCATGACATGAAATTCGGTGTTCAATATACAAAATCAAAGGGAAATGCCTTTAACGGTTATTTTCACGGTTATGGACTTAATGCATATCCAACTGCATGGGATCAGAGTGTTGAATATATGCAGGATGCTTACGGTGGGTTCCCTATGTACGTTAACAAGGTTACAAAGAATCCTTATCTAACTGTGAGATCTGCAAATTCATTAGGCTTTTTCTTTGATGATGAGTGGACAATGGGAGATAGATTAACCGTTAATGTTGGAATGAGATACGATAGGATGACAAGTAAATTTGAAGAAGGTGAAATTTATAATCAACCGACTGACCCGTCAAAAATGTATGATGCTACTCTATTAAGAAAGCGAGAAGGTTCTGATAATATCTTTGATTTTAAGACCTTTTCACCGAGAATAGGGCTTGCTTATATGTTAACAAAGGATGCAAAGACTGTTTTAAGAGTAAGTTACGGAAGGTATTATACTCCTATAAGTGTTGAAGCTCTTGGTGAAGGCGGTCCGGATATGGATCGTGTTACTAATGAACATATGAATTATTTATTGCCTTTGGATAAGGTTGATTTGAACGGAGACGGGACAATAGATAGTGATGAAGTTATTGCCGCTACAAGACTATTAAGGGGATTAACTCCTGAAGATACCGAGATTTCAGACTCTGATCCGTCATATATGTTAAATGTTGCAAAAGATTTAAAAGACCAATATACGGATCAGTTTACAGTTACTCTTGAGCGAGAATTGTTTAAAGATTTCAAATTAGCGGTTTCTTATATTTACAAGAATACAAAGAATATGATTGTGCAATGGCCTATTGATAAATTAACGGGCAAAGAGTGGAATACTAAAACCATTCCATATAAAACCGAAGACGGTGTTGATATGAATCTTATCATTGTACCGTTTAGTGATTTTAATGGTGATGGTGCGGTTAACGGAAGCGATGTGGAATATTTTTATAATGCAGGTAACTATGAGTGGAGAAATCTCACTAGTTTTAATGGCGTTGATGCACATAGAAAGTATGAAGGTTTGCAATTTGTTTTAACGAAAAGATATTCAAACAGATGGCAAATGATGATGTCGTTCTTATATTCTAAGAGTGATGGCGTTGCCGGAAGAAATAAGAGACAGGATCAGGATTTGAACATTGAATCGCCAAGCTTTTTTGGTGGTGATACATGGATAAGTGATTTTAATCAACTTGTTAATAATATGACAGGTCCACTTCCTTTTGTTCCAAAGTATGAATTTAAGTTAAATGCATCATATACAATACCTAAGATTGAAGTTGATTTTGGTATGAGATTTAGATATAACTCGGGCAGACCGTTATGGAGAATCTCCGATGTTGATATGGATCAAATCGGATTTCCGGTTCTTCATTCATGGGATCAAGAAAATGATGAGTTTGAAGAAGGTAGTATAATGTTCTGTACCAATGATGTTCAAATATTATCAATGGATTCTGATGATCCTAAATA
>CAYOTE010000103.1:0-8475 GCA_964406785.1 uncultured Clostridia bacterium | reverse complement strand
TCTGAACGGTCGTCCAAAGACAGCATTATGTTTATAATCGGAAAATAATGTAGAAGAATTGTTAAATTAGAAAAATTAGAAAACAACTATTTTACATTAGCTTCAAGCTCATCAAGAAAATCAGCTACTCGTCTAAGGTGTGGAATAACAATGGAACCTCCTACAATTAGTGCAATAGAAAAAGTTTCAAATATTTCTTCCTGTGTTACACCGGCTTCTTTAGCCTGTATTATACGATATACAATCATCACATTTTAGTACCATTGAACAGGTTAAACCAATCAACTCTTTAGGTTTAACGTCTAACGATCCCTCATTATATGTTTTGGTATCAAGTGCAAAAAACCTCTTTATTTCAAGATTTCCCTATATTTTCCTGATCAAATATTTTTTTATTTATTCTCTGTCTAAATTCAGTAAATTCATCATATTTTTCCATTATTCACCTCATCATTGGTATACTGCAAATAACACATATTATAAAGACTAAAATATACCTCCTGAAATTTTAATCAAAATCTACTGCAATGCCCAATAAGCCCATTCTAACTGCGTTAAACTCAATCACTGCATTGCAAAATAGTCAGACTATTCTTCATTTAACTCAATCGTTTCACTCGTTATAATAGGCTTCTTGAACATTTCGCTACAATTTTGATGGAAATTTCAGATTTAACGGATTATTTGAAATAGATTTTGAGATTTTCAGCAGAATGATTTTTATTGTGAAAAGTGATATAATCCCGTGTAGTTAAAATTTCATATTTACAGGAGGTTTTAAGTGAAAATTGGGATTATCATATGTGATAGATATAAAAGTTGTGCTGGTGGTAAGTGTTTTAGAGCATTACAACACAGAGAAGGTGCTTTTGGTATATATAAAAAAGATGAGAATGTTGAAATTGTAGGTTATACAAGTTGCGGAGGTTGTCCGGGGGGTAATATTGAGTATTCACCTGAGGAAATGATAAATAATGGTGCAAAAGTAATTCATCTTGCTACAGGATTTGTTGTAGGATACTCGCCATGCCCTTATATATCTCATTTTAAAAGTTTTATTGAGGATAAGTATAAGGTAAAGGTGATTATAGGCACTCATCCAATTCCACAGAAATATTATCTTACTCACAATAACTTAAACACCTGGAATACTAAAGAATGGCAAGAATTAATAAAACCGACATTGTCGGAAGAAAAGACAAGAAAATCATACGATTAATAAAGGGGATAATAAAAAATGTATAAATATTTATTCGGACCTGTACCGTCAAGACGTCTTGGAATGTCATTAGGGGTTGATCTTGTACCTAAAAAAGTTTGCTCTTTGGATTGCGTTTACTGTGAGGTTGGTAAAACAACAGATTTAACAATACAACGCAAAGAGTATATTTCTTATGACGATGTTGTAAGAGAATTATCAGACTATTTTAAAAATAATCCTGAGCCTGATTATATAACTTTTTCCGGTTCGGGAGAGCCTACTTTAAATTCAAGAATGGGAGATATATTAAAATTTATAAAAGAAAATAAGCCTAATATACCTATTGCTGTTTTAACAAACGGGACATTATTGTCTGACCCACAAGTAAGGGACGAATTAAAAATGGCAGATATTGTGCTTCCTTCTCTTGATGCCGTAACCAAACATACTTTCAAAAAAATTAATCGTCCTGCACCAGAGCTTAATATAAATGATTATATTTTAGGATTAATAAATTTCAGGAATGAATTTAAGGGGAAAATCTGGCTTGAGGTTTTTATTCTTTCCGGCTATAATTATAACGAAGATGAATTACTTAAATTAAAAAAAGTAATTGAAAAAATCAAGCCGGATTCGGTACAATTAAATACTCTTGACAGACCAGGAACGGTTTCCGAGCTTAAATTGGCAAGTAAAGAGGAGCTGGAACGTGTTAAAACGATTATAGGTTTGAGCAATACTAAAATTATTGCAGAGGCACCTCAGCGAAAAGGTATTAAATCTTACAGAAACGATATGGAATCCGCAATTTTAGGAACTATTGCAAGAAGACCGTGCACTCTTGATGATTTAACTAAAATATTAGGCTTACACATAAATGAAATTAACAAATACCTTGCCGTGTTGGAGGCAGAAGATAAGATTGAAACAGTAAGCCTGAAGAGGGGAGTGTTTTATCAAAAGAAAGAATAATTATTTGATAAAACCACTCATCCCTGACATTTTTACCAAATAAAGAAATGCACACCAAGGCTGTATGTAAAACCATTTAAATCAAGAGGTGCAAAACCTTCAAATTCCGAAGAAAGTTTACCTTTTAAATATCTGTACTTCATCTCTAAAGAAAGTCCAAGCTTTTTTCCTACCCTAATAACCAATCCGGCTTTAGCGTTACCACCGAATGATACTGTTTGAGTATTTGCATAGCCGTCATTAATTGAATCTTCTTCAAAATTTATAAAACTGCCCCATTGCTCATATTCCCATATATATATTCCACCTCCAACACTTAAGTAAGGATATAGAAAACTTCTGTATCCTAAAGGCAATAAATTTATATTGAATTCAAGTGAATTAACCTTTAAACTTAGATTTTGCAATATAGAAGAATCATCATCATAAGTATATTCTTCATACATTGTATATCTTATTTGTTTATATGTCCCGGCTTCAACAGCAATCCCTATATGTCTATTGATAAAAAATTCATACCCCAAACCATAATAATTCCCTGACATATCAGCTTTATCAAATACAAGATTTTCCATATTAACATCCCAAAGATCGGATTGCATGTCCATCTCTTGAAGACCAAACCTAAAAATAACATTTTTGGGGAATTGAACACCCATACCGGCAATAATTAAAACTATTATTATTAATAAATATTTTTTCATTCTATCCTCCTAATATTATTATGCAAGATTAATACCATTATTTTTCTTTCAATTCAATTATAATTGTAACATTTTTAGGTCATTTTTTTATTAAACAACACATATTGAAAATATTGGGACAATGATAAATTGCAAAAGAATTATAATGATGTTAAAATACACAATGAATTTAGACCTGATACAAAGCCCGATAAAAGATTTATTGGATAGGACTGACGGTATTATACAAAGTTCTATTCAAAGTAGTATTGAGTTAATTGATGAGATGAATTGTTTTACTCCTGTTTTAAAGGGTAAAAAAATCAGATCAACCTTGTTTTTTTTATTGGCAGAAATGTGTAATGTCTCTACGGATTTTTTACCAAATGCTGCCGCTGCTATCGAACTATTTCATCTTTCAAGTTTGGTACACGATGACATTATAGATAATTCAATTCTAAGACGTGGAAAAAAAACCTTAAATGCACGTTTTGGGAATCATGTTTCTGTACTTGGCGGTGATTTCCTATTTATTAATTCATTGATGATAATGAGTGATATTGATGAAAAAAGATTTATGGATATTATGCTTGAAGCGGCAAAAGCAATGATTGAAGGGCAAATCCTTGAAGCGGAAAACACCTTTAACTATGCTATATTGGAAGAAACATATACCGGTATAATTTCAAAAAAGACATCGGCTCTTTTTGGTGCGGTTTCAAAGATGATATCTGTTTTAAGAAATGATGAAGTAAACATTAATGAAGAATTTTATGAGTTTGGACTCAATTTCGGGGCAATGTTTCAAATAAGCGATGATTTATTGGATATTTTTTCGGATACATCAGGTAAAGAGCAATTCAATGACCTCAAAGAGGGTAAAGTAACTCTGCCATATATACTATTATTAAAAGAAATTAATGATAAAGGAGAAAATAATTTTACCAAGTGGGATAAACAAGAGTTAATAAGAGCTTTTAAGGAAAAAGATATAAAAAATAAATCACTTAAAATAATAAATAATTATTATGAAAAATGTAAATATTTTCTAAATAATTTTAAAGAGTCCGAGTACAAAAGTATATTATTAAATATTCTTGATTTTATAAGAGAACGTGAGTATTAATTAGAGCTTATGGAATTTTTTCTTCTTGCCGGCGGATACGGGATGCGAGCAAGACCACTTTCTATAGTAAGACCCAAACCTGTTTTTCCTTTAAACAATGAGCCTCTTATAAATATAATGCTCAGGCAATTAAAACAGAATAATTTAAAATCAGGATATATAAATTTGCACTATTTACCGGAGAAACTAAAAGAGCTTATTGATACCGAACTTGATATAAAATATATCTTAGAGGATAAATTAAGCGGAAGTGCCGTTTTAAGCACTATTGATAATATTGCAAACAACTATATACTTATAATAAACGGAGATGTTTTTTTAGATATACCGATTGAGGGTTTATACGAAAATATCAAAAAAACCGGTGCGGACGGAATTCTTCTTATAAGAAACGATAATGAAAAGAAGTACTCTAAGCTTGAAATCAAAGATAATTCATTTATTGGAATTGCCAAAGAGAATAATAACTATACGAAGATGTACGGTGGTGTTGCAATTTTTAAAAGGGAAGTTTTGAAAGGATTCATACATAAGAGCTTTTTTACAAGTTTGAAGAAAAATAGCTTTGATATAAAGACTCTCGAATATAATGGCATTTGGATAGACCTTGGCTCGCCACGACAATATTACGACGGATGTTTTAAATACGATAGGTATATAGGAAAAAAAAGTAAAAATATAATTGTTCAATCAACTTCTCAATCAAAAAACACAAGAGTACAAAACTCCATTATTTGGGATAATGTTAAATTATTGAATAATACAAGTGTTAAAAATTCTATAATTTTAGATAATACTATAATAGATAATTTAGATATATCTAATAAAATTGTTTATACTCATGAGGGGAAATTGACACTTATTGAGCTTTAAGGTATCTTAATATAATGAAAATATCAGCTGTTATTATTGCCTATAACGAAGAGGACAGACTTGAAGATGCATTAAAATCATGTAAAAATATTGTTGAAGAAATCATTGTTGTTGATTCTAACTCTACGGATAAAACAGTAGAGATTGCAAACACTAACGGTGCAAGAGTAATTCAACATACATTTGAAAACTATGGAGCACAAAAAAACTTCGCAATGCAACAGGCTACCAATAATTGGATATTAAACTTAGATGCAGACGAAAGAATATCGGAAGAATTGGCAAAAGAAATATTGAAAATTAAGAAAACTGATAATAATGAGTTTTCCGCTTTTAAAATAAAAAGAAAAACATCCTATCTTGGTAAGTGGATTTTGCATTCAGGTTGGTATCCCGATAAGAAAATACGATTATTTAAAAAGGATAAGAGTCATTGGGAGGGAAGAATTCACGAGGGGCTTATTGTTAAAGGTAAAGTTTCTTCAGAACTTAACGGAGATATTTTACACTATACATACAGGGATATAACCGACCATATAAAACGGTTAAACAGATACTCAAAAATGCAGGCTACAGATATTGTCAATAAGAAAAAAAAATTCCTATATTTAAGAGCAATAATATTACCGTCAATGACATTTATAAGATTTTACATATATAAAATGGGCATTTTGGACGGTTTTCCGGGCTTTTTAATAGCCCTCATATCCTCATGGGCAACAGCAATGAAGTACTTAAAAAGCATAGAACTCAAAAAGAGTAGAAAATAAAAAAAATTATAAACATAAATAATTTTGTATAATATTTGTAAGCTTTAAATAGTAAGCGGTTAATTAATCACTTACATTTAAGGCAATACTGACATTTTCATAAACCTTACTTTTTTCTGCTTTGCTCTTTAAACTATAACTTTTATAAAATCTTGGAAATTTACCCGCAAATTATTTTATAGACCCTAAAAGTTTAGATTAATGTGGTGTAAATAGTCATTTGACTTTTAAATTTTAATTGAATATAATTCTTTTGTAACATTTGTAACACAATTTATGATAGTTATAATGTAAGAAGTATAATTGCGGGATGATTTTATTGTAAAATGAGACCTTTTGAAACTAAAAGTAATAAGGAGCTTGTTACTAAGATTGGTAAATTGCAAAAACAAATAGATGTCTATATTAAAAAAATAAGATATTTTGAAAAGAAGGAAAAAAAATCATTGCAACAAGACGAGCTGTCTGATGATAAAAGATTAGAAATTATAGAGGCTGAGGTAAGAAAGCTCTCTATAGCCATTGAACAAAGTCCTTCGGAAATTGTTATAACAGATGTCAACGGACTTATTGAGTACGTAAATCCTCAATTTGAGAAATCATCTGGATACTCTAAAAAAGAAGTCATAGGCAAAAATCCTAATATTTTAAAATCAGGAGAAATGGACAATAATATCTATAAAGAGTTATGGGACAATATTACTGCCGGAAAACAGTGGCGAGGAGAAATTCATAATAAAAAGAAAGGGGGTGAGAGGTATTGGGAATATGCTTCAATATCTCCTATTTTTGATAAATCAGGTAATATTATAAATTACATAAAAGTTGCCGAGGTTATAACGAAACGCAAGAGAGCTGAAGAAAGATTACAAAAAAGTGAAGAAAAGTTTCGCACCATAGTCGAATTTACATATGACTGGGAATATTGGGTGGATTTACAGGAAAAATTTATTTATGTATCGCCTTCATGTAAACGAATTACAGGTTATAGTCACGAAGAATTTATTAATAATGACAATTTATTAATTTCTATTGTTCACCCCGAAGATATCAAATTTGTAAAAAAGCATCGTCATAATGTTTTTAGAAATGGCAATATCTCTCCTATTGAATTTAGAATTATTGCTAAAGACGGAACAGAAAAATGGATTGAGCACATCTGTCAAACAGTTTATGATAATAAGGGTAATTCTCTGGGTATAAGAGGGAGTAACCGTGATATCACGGAAAGAAAAGCAATTCAGGAAAAACAAAAAAGACTTGAAAAACAAATACAGGAAGCTCAAAAAAAAGAAAGTTTAAGTGTTTTAGCCGGTGGACTTGCACATGATTTCAATAATATTTTAACTGTGATATTGGGCAATGCAGAATTACTGACACATAAGGTTTCTGTGGATAACCCCATAAGAAACAATATTGAAAACATTATAAAAGGAGCATTAAAAGCTACCAATTTGTCCAATCAAATGCTTGCCTATTCAGGGAAAGGACATTTTATTGTTGAACCTTTAAACATTAACAATATCCTTAATAACATGAATCTTATATTCAAATCCGTTATATCTAAAAATGTAATTTTAAATATGAATCTTGCAAAAGAAGTATTAACCATTAACGCTGATGCCACCCAGATACAACAGGTAATTATGAATCTTGTATCCAATGCCTCTGAAGCCATCGGTAATAAATCCGGTTTAATAACTATTTCAACAGGTATAATGCAAGCAAGTGCACAAAATATTGATAAAATCATAGAAAATGATTTGCCGGATGGGAATTATGTATATTTTGAAATAAATGATACAGGTTGTGGAATGGATAAAGAGACGAGAGATAGGATCTTTGAACCTTTTTTTACAACGAAGTTTACAGGAAGAGGCTTGGGGTTAGCTGCTGTTTTAGGCGTAGTTCGTGGACATAAAGGGTATATGAAAATCCACTCCGAACAAAATAACGGTACATCCATTAGGGTGCTTTTTCCTTATATTCCTGATATATCTTCAATGCACAAACAAGAATTAAACTATAGTTACAGAGAGACTGCTATTAAGTCACGAAGAAAGACTATTTTATTTGTGGATGACGAGGAAGATGTAAGAACTCTTGCTGAAATGGTATTAAAAGAAAAAGGATTTGCAGTATTACTGGCTAAAGACGGGCTCGATGCAGTAAATATATTTAATAAACATTATACCAATATTGATTTAGTTATTTTAGATTTAACAATGCCTAATATTAGTGGCAAGGAAGCTGCTAAACGAATATGGGAGAAAAAGTCAAATACAAAGATAATAATTTCAAGTGGGTATAACGAGTCTGAAATATTGTCACAATTTAATGAGTACAATCTTGAAGGGTTTATACAAAAACCGTACAGTCTTGTTGAATTATGCAATAAAGTATATGACGTAATTGGACAGGTTGGGGAAATATGAGTTAAGCCTGAAGTCTTCATCAAAAATGTAGCGAAATACCCAAGCAATCTATTATAACAAGTTAAGCGATTAAGACGAATGAAACATAGTTATACTATTTTGAAATGAAGACGATTGAACTTAACGCAGTTAGAATGGGTTAATTGGGTATTGCAGTAGGTCTTGATTAAAATTTTAGGTTAAAGCATGACTTTGATTTTTTTTTAAATATGTATTATTATCCTCCATAAGCAAACAAGTAAAGGATTTGTCTTATAGATTGGGGAAATGAGAAAAGAAAAAACGTTCACTTTGTTTTTTATAATAATATTGGCAGTATTATTGGGGTTTTCAGACAATATATTATTCCCTAAATATGTAAAATGGTCAGATTATAAAAGTAAGATATCCTTTGAACACCTTTCCGTCAAAGATG
>CAYOTE010000102.1:0-8500 GCA_964406785.1 uncultured Clostridia bacterium | reverse complement strand
GCCAGAGCAGGAGTAAGTCTTAGTGACGGAGATATGTATATTTTTGGGAAATTAAGAGATTCCGATAAAGTTATAAACGCATTTCCATGTTTTATATGTAAGAAGATGATAATTAATGCGGGAATATCGAGGGTAATAACTTCAGTTAAAGAAGACAATGAGGCTTATAAAATATTTAATGTGTTGAATTGGGTAAAGGATTGGCAGGTAAGCGATATAATAGATGATAAATTTCAGTATGGGAAATCAATAAAAAAGAAATAAGGAAATATTGAAATCTGAAAATATAAAACGGGGAATGGTATGAAAGAGATTTTAATTGGTTTAACGGGTCAAATGGGATCAGGTAAGGGTGAAATAATAAAGATACTTGAAATGAAAGGATTTAGGAAAATCTCTTTATCAGATATGGTTAGAGCAGAAGTAAAAAGACAGGGAAGAGATGTTAATAGAAGCGAGATGCAAGATATAGGGAATTCGCTCCGTAAGGTTGGCGGTGCCGGTATATTAGGTAAACTTGTAAAAGAATCAATAGAAAAGTCAGAATATACGAAATGGGTTATAGATGGTATTAGGAATCCGGCAGAAATAGAGCATTTAAGACAATTAGATTGTTTTTCACTTATAGGAGTAAAGGCTTCTGTATCCGTGTTGTTGAACAGAATTAAAAATCGGAGAAGAGATACTGACAGAATGACTGATACAGAAATAAAAAAAGTATTGGAGAGAGAGTGGGGGATAGGCGAGCCTTATGATGGACAACGTGTTGGTGCTTGCATTCAACTATCAGATTATATGATAAATAATGAAGGCTCTCTTGAGCAATTAACACTTAATATAACAAATGTGTTAGAAAAAATAGGAGTGAGATATGAGTAAGAGTATAGCTGTTTGTCCCGGCTCATTTGACCCTGTAACTAACGGGCATATTGATATTATTAAAAGAGGGCTTGTAGTTTTTGATAAGATAGTTGTAGCTGTGTTGAAGAATTCATCCAAGGTGGGAATGTTTAATTTTGAGGAACGATTGGAATTATTAAGAACTGTTTTTGGTGATGATGATAGAATTGAAATTGATTCTTTTAACGGCTTATTGATTGATTATATGAAGAGAAGAAATATAAGGGTTATAGCGAAAGGATTAAGGGCTATTTCAGATTTTGAAGTTGAATTTCAGATGGCATTAATGAATAGAGAGGTTGAACTTGATATTGAGACAATATTTCTTGTCCCTTCCGTTAAATATTCTTTTGTGAGTTCAAGATTTGTGAAAGAAATTTATAAGATGGGTGGTGAATTAAAAAATATTGTACCGAAAATAGTTGATTTAAAATTGAAAGAAAAGTTTAGAAATAATAAATAAAAAAATGGATAGAAATAAGTCAATTGAAAATATTTTAAATATCAGAAAATTAATTGCGAATGCTGAAAATATTAAAGATATGGAGTTCAGGCTTATATTGGAAGGACTTATTAAACAGGGAGATGAAAATAGCGAGTATGCTGTAATTAAATATATGAACTCTATTGAAATAGGACTCAATGTCAGGTTGAATATTATAAGATCTGCCGGTTATTTACATTACCAATCGTTTCTTGTGCCGTTAAAAAAAATAATTGAAACGGAAAATAATGTTCATCTTAAAAAAGAGGCAATAATTTCAATTGCAAAATATAATGATAGAAGGGCATTAAATATTCTTAATCTTGCACTTAAAGATCTTAGAAATTCATTATTACTTCAAACTCTAAATAATGAAATCAGTAAAATAAAACAAAACAATCCAATATTAACTTTAATACCACGATTTATTAACGAAAAAGATAATCATAAATCTTTCCGTGTTACAATTGATATTTTAAAACGCATACTAAATTTTAAAGACTCTCTTAACTTTTTAAAATTTCTTGCGTTTAAAGAAGATAAGGTTAGAATTGCCTCATTTGAAATATTATGTTTTACAGGTCCTAATAAAATAAAAAATTATCTGTACGATTTCTATAAAACAAAAATTGGCGAGATTGAATGTGTTAAGAATGATGAATGTGATGGTCTTTTGCTTATTACAAGTTTTTTAAAGGTATATTTTGAAAGATTCCCGAATTTTGTGGATGAAAAATTATCTGAATTTGAGGATATGTTCATTATGTTTGGTGATATTAGAATTAAGACAATACTTTTGGCAATCATTTCAATAAGTAAATCGGGACAAGCTTTGATGATTTTAGAACGTATATACAACGATGATGAAACTTTTAGAGAGGCTGTTGTGGGGCATCTTGGCAAAAATAAACAGAGCTTTGATTTTCTTTTTAATGTATATATGTCAAATGAATTAGAACCCTCAAAAATAATATATTCTTTGATGTTAACGGATATGGGTGTTAAATATTTTTTTAAACATTTTGATGAAAAGGAGTATGAAGAACAGGCTTTGATTTTAACGTATTTCCCCTTTTATGATAATAGGTATTACGTAGAATTTTGTAGAAAAATTTTGAATTCAGATAAGTATAATTTGAAAATTTTATTATTGGAAAAAATAAAACAAAAAGGTGAATTTTCAGTTAAAGATATTTTATTTGCACCTGAAAATGAGAGCAAATTTTTATTAATGGAAAAAGAATACTTATCAACTATTTTAAAATTATTTCCAATCAGTGCGGTTAAAAAAATGTTTGAAATTATTGTATCGCAAGAATTTTCAGTTACAAAGACGAAAAGATTTTTAAAATTATTGCAATCTGTCTTAACAAAAGATATTGTTTTCGATTTTGAAGATTCTTCAATATTGCATTATATGGCAAACAAAGTGGTTAATATGAATAATTATGAGCTTAATGTCATATTTCTTTCAGTATTTGCCAATATAAAAATTTTTAATTCTAAAAGTTTTAACGATTTGAATATTGCATTAAATATTTTTATAAATCAAAGAGGGAACAAAATAAATATAAAAGAAAAATATGAGATTAGAAAAATAAAAGAAAATATCACAAACCTTTCTATTGTTAATAAAAAATTTGAAATGATGAATAAATCTATCAAGCTTTTGCAAATGATTAAATCTGACGTATTGGAAAAACTTGTTGTATTAATAAAAGAAAATATGATGTATGTTCCCTTTTATATTGATGAATTGGTTGATATACTTAAAACAGAATTTGTAAAAGCAGACTACAGCGCTATTCCTGTCTGGATAAACTTTTTTTATGATTATCCTCAAATTGCAAAGAGGATGGCTGATATAATTTTGGAACAAAGCAATAAACATAATGCACTTATAAAAAAGGATCTTACAGAGATTTATTCTAAGCTTCCTTCTAAGACTAAAATTGTATTAAAATTTGTTAAAAAGGATATTATTGCAATTTTATTAGATCAGTTTAGTGAGATAATTACCGGAACAGATGTAATTTATGAAAATACGGCTATTAACAAATCCGATATTTTATTATGTGATGCACAGTCATTTAAAGTTATGGCTAAACAAAATTCTTTTAAAACAAAGCATATGTTTTTGTTTTTGGATAAAATATCGGAATTCTCAGAGTTTAAATCTTATAATCCGAGGTTTTTTGTTAAGCCGTATTCTTTTTACAGAATATTGAAAGATATTTTAAATGAATTATTTGTGATAAGTGAATAATGATGTCTTTGATAGTTTAATTAGAGGATAAAATGGATAAAAATGATTTTATGAAAGAGGCTTTAAAAGAGGCAAGGGAAGGTGTGGTAAACAATGACGGAGGACCTTTTGGTGCTGTAATCGTAAAGGATGGAAAAATAGTTGTGAGTTCTCATAATGAGGTTATTGCTTCATTTGATCCAACGGCTCATGCTGAAATTTTAGCAATAAGACGAGCCTCTGAAAAATTGGGAAGATTTGATTTATCCGATTGTGAGATTTATTCTACTTGTGAGCCATGCCCGATGTGTTTTGCTGCTATTCATTGGGCAAAGATTAAAACTCTCTATTTCGGTTGTACTAAGATGGATGCGGCTGACATAGGCTTTGACGATAAATTTATTTATGATGTAATAAAGGGTGAAACTCAGGAAAAAAAATTATTTAGTTATCCATTTCAAAGAGATGATTGTTTATTGCTTTTTGAAGAGTGGAAGAATAAAGAAGATAAAATGTCTTATTGATAATAAATTAAGAAGTAATGAATGGATGATAAATTGATAATAAATGGCATTGATGATTTAATAAGTAAATTTAACAAATTAGAATCTGAAGATTTCTATAAAGATGTGCAAAATAGAAATGCTGTATTTGATCTTGATAATACCTTGCTGATAGGAGATATTGGAGATGCTCTGTTTACTATGCTTAAAATTAAAGGATTTGACGTAAAACTTTCGTGGCAAGAGTATGAAAAAATATTGCAAAACGAAGGTAAAGAGGTTGCATACTCTAAAGCTGTTTCTGTAATGGCTGGTTTAAGTGTTAATATAATTGAAAAAATAACTAAAGAAATTTTAACCTTAGATACAAGTGTAATAGAAATTGAAAATGTTAAGGTAAGAGTACCTAAACCGCATCCGGTAATGTTAAAGTTTATTGAATTTTTAAAACAGAAAAAGTTTAATATATTTATAATATCGGCTACAAATATTTTCTCAGTAAGAATTGCCGGAAGTTATTTGTTTGATATTCCAAAGGAGAATTGTTTCGGAATAAATCCTGAAATTTTAAAATCAAAAAATAAAGAAAAATTTAATGAGATTATCCTATCTGAAAGGATAAAGAAACCTTTGACAGTATCAACCGGAAAAGCCGAGTTATATAATAGTATAATCAGCAATACAAGACCGTTAATAACTGCAGGAGATAGCGAAAGTGACGTTCTTATGTTAAATCTTGTTGATAAAAGAGGGTTTTCGCTCTGGATTGGAGATGATATTAAAAGATATAAAAAAATAAAAAAAAAAATTGATACACCTGATAGATTTTATTATTTTCCCAATATAATTTTGAAATAAGGTGAATAATAATTTATTCATTTATAATTGGGTGTATAATTCCTGAAATTTTAGGACAATGTCTTTACTTGCAAAAAAATGGTTTTTGGGTGATAATGTTTTATGAAAAAGTTGAAGCGGATACCTTACGATGAATCTTATTTTAAGATTTAATTTTTCGGGAGTAAAAACAGCAGGAACGCTTGAAGAAATTAAAGAGTTTTTTTCAAAATACGCTAAACAATATGATATTAAAGAAGCAGGAGTAATTGATGAGGACAATTTATTAAATGCTTTTATTGTCCATCTGGACAGAAAGTCTGTTATCTATTACCTATTGATTTATGATTATGATAATATTGCAAATAATATATTAATTGAACACGAGGAGAACAGGTATAGAGCCTTAACGCAGGCAGGCGGACTTGAATTTGACTCATCTTCTATACCTAATCGAAGAAATATACGATTAAGAAAAACAAATGAATTTTAAAGAAATAAATAAAAAAGAAATAATAGCAAATACAATATTAAGAAACCATTTTTTAATATTAGTATTAGAACGGTTTAATATTGGTTTTGGATTTCAAGACAAAACAATAGCGGAAATATGTCAAGAAAAGAAAATTAATGTAAACCTTTTTTTAACTATTTGTAATTTGCATATAAATAAAACACTTGGAAACAGTCTTAATTTAAACAATAACGATATACAAAAAATAGTAGAGTATTTACAAAATTCTCATAATTATTACATAACCGAACTTATCCCTAATATTTCCAAACAAATAGAAGCTTTTGTGAAAAGTCGAAAAGAAAAAGATTTAACATTTATTCTTATAGAACGGTTTTTTAATGAATACAAAAAGGAAGTTTTTAAACACCTGGAATATGAAGAAAAATTTGTATTTCCATACATAACAAATCTATTAATTCAAAAGAAAAAAAACACTAATTATAAAATAAAAGAATATAAACATAATCATAAAGATATTGAGAGTAAGCTTAATGAACTAAAAAATCTACTAATTAAATATTTGCCTGAAAAAAACGATAGGAAATTCAGACGAAATTTCTTGTTTGATTTATTTCGTTTAGAACGAGATTTAAATATTCACACTATTATAGAAGAAAGTATTTTGGTTCCGTCTATTGAAAAAATAGAAATAAAACAGAAAAACAGATAAGATGAGAGAATTAAAATACATAGCATTTATTGCAACACCACCGCTTATTGTTGAAGGAATTAACGCAATTCTAAAACAATACAAAGTGATTTCCAAAACCTTTATATATAAAGATATTCAAGAATTATCATCATATCAAAACAAATCATTTATTAACCTGATAATAATAAGTTCTAATATATCTGAAAACGAAATAAAGAATATTAATAATTTAAAAAATGAATTACCAAATATCAATTGTCTTGGCATTATTGACAATAATCCGCATAGAGATTTTCTGTTTAATATCGAAAATATTATTTATTTAAATGATAATGTAAATACTATTTATCAAAACATAAACAATTTACTGATAAGCAAAACACCGTCAGTTAAAAACAAAAAAAATAATTTAAGCGATAGAGAGACAGATGTGCTAAAATTATTGGTAAAAGGTAAAAAGAATAAAGAAATAGCCGATGAACTTTTCATTAGCATACATACTGTAATTTCTCACAGGAAAAATATCACCACCAAGCTTGGCATAAAATCAATAGCAGCAATGGCAATATATGCCGTGGCAAACAATATTATCAACATTAACGACAATATAAACCTTATTTAATCAACTTTTATCCCTATTAATGAGGGTAATTACTTTTCAAAATCACAACTTTAAGGGATTGTCCGTAATTCTTTATTTTGATATCTTTGTACTATGATTATAAACAATGAAAACATTAAATATTTTAATAGGAGGCATAGAAAGTGCATAAAATAATAGTAGCAATGGTTATAATAGTTTTTTGTTTAACAGGACTATCGGCATTAACTTTTAATGGAAAAATTACAAAAAATGGTACTAATGAGGCTTTAAGAAATGTAAAAATCGAATTGGTTGGTTTTGTTAAAACCACATTTACAGATAAGAGAGGTGAGTATAGTTTAGATGGTGTGAGTGCTGGTAGATATAAACTCGTTTTATACTGTCCGGGTTATGTTCCAAAAATTTCTGATATTGAAATTCATGGAAATACTATAAGGGATTTCTCTTTAAAAGCAGACCCGCTTTTAAGATATGAAATGGTTGTAACGGGCACCAAAACTAATCATACGGTTGGTGATATGCCTGTAGCAATGGAGGTTTTAACAACTAAAGAGATAAGAGAGTTAAATATTAGAGAGACTAAAGATCTTTTTGATGGTATGAGTGGTGTATATGTAGGGAAAAACTCAGGTTCATATGGTAGCAAAGCTAATATTGCTATTCAAGGTATGGACTCTAAGCATACATTAATCTTAGTTGATGGTCAAAAGTATTATGGAGGTCATGGTGGAGTTGATGTTGCTTCTATCCCTGTAAATATGATAGAAAAAGTTGAGGTCGTCAAAGGGCCATCGTCAGCTCTTTACGGGAGTGATGCTATGGGCGGTGTTGTAAATTTCATAACAAAAAAACCATTTCAAAGAAAATCTCAGCTTAATTTAAGCACATCATTTGGAAGTGAAAAATTACGGCTTTTTGAGGCTAGTGGTAATTTAAATTTAGGTAAATTTGGAAGTTCTTTGACTGTCTCTCAAAAAGATAGTGATGGAGTAAATGTTGATACTGATAAAATGGGTACAACTAATATCGCAGGTCTTTTATCTTATAAGTTCTCTGATTTTTTATCTTTGAGCATTAGTCCACGATATGAACATACTAACCTTAAGATGCAGTACAGAAAACAAACAAGGGTTGTTTTAAACTCAAATTTAGATTGGAAAGATAATAAGGGAACCTTCGTAAAGCTAAGGACTTCTTTTTTTAATTACCATCACTATACAACAAACAATAAACCAAAAAAAGGGACTGATTGGGACGACAACACCTACGAAATGGAGTTTTTTGTAAATACCGCTATTGTAAAAAATAATTTATTTACAGTAGGTTATCAAATGCGACATGAAAACATTGATGATGTAAAAAAGGATTACATTGCTGATCAAACCATGCACAGCTTTTACGCTCAAGATGAAATAAGTCTTGGTCCCTTGGTTATGGTTCTCGGTACAAGAGTGGACAAACATGATTTATGGGGTACGGCATTTAACCCTAAGGCAAATTTTAAGCTAAGCATAACAGATAATTTAAAATTAAGGGCATCTATTGGTAGGTCTTTTCGTGGTCCTAAGCTTGTAAAACTTTATGGATCTTGGAATATGGGATATTTCTTAGTAAAGTCTAATATAGGTCTTAAACCCGAGACCTCTGTAGGTACACAAGGCGGATTGGAGTGGGCAATTTCTAATCGCTTAAACATGACAGGCAGTTATTTTTATAATGACGTTAAAAACTTAGTTTCACATCATTTTGACCGTAGTC
>CAYOTE010000101.1:0-8518 GCA_964406785.1 uncultured Clostridia bacterium | reverse complement strand
GTTATGATACTGAAACTGTAGAGACATTATACAAAGTTGTAAAGTATTTTAAAGATCAACACAAGACAGTTTATGTCCTTGGAATATCATACGGTGCTTTTGTAACACAACAACTTATTGCTACAAAAGGTATAGATGTTGCCGATAAATATTTAATTATGGTCGGTAGACTTGATATGAATGAAGCTTATTGGACTCGATTTAGCCAAGGAAAAGGTGGGGCTTTTACCAATGGTGATTTACCAATTATACCCTCGGAACAACCGGATGTTACCATAAGGAATATGTATAGACTCGCTGCCGGTATTGCTAAAAATAGATTTACACAAATTCTAAATAGTATTCCAAGCCTTTCTAAAGTTACTTATGTGTACGGTAAAACCGACAATCAAGTTGGGAAACTAACAGATTCTGAAATACAATTCTTACAATCAAAAAATGCAACAGTCATCTCTGGTAATGGAGGGCATTCCAATACTATTGATAATAAAATTGTTGAAGGTTTTAGAATTGCTTTTGGAATAGAATAGCTAATTACCACAAATGTATAAAAATAATAGCCTAAATAGTAATAAACACGAGGGGTATAGCACGATTCAACTTTAGTGTAAACTGAATGTTTTGTACTTTGAAATGCAAAACGTTTTATATCTCCGACCGTTAACACACATTAAAGAAGAGGAACCATGAAGAGGTGTTAATACATTAAAATAGGAGTCAAAATGAGAAGAATAATATAAAAAGGAAATAAAATGGCAAAAATATTTCACTACTTTCATTATATATCCTACCTATTTACTATCCCTGCAATTTATTATGTTTTTCATGGTTCTATGTTTCGTCCTGATAATTTTATTGATGAAGTCGGGTCGGGTATTTTCTTTATGGGATTTAGTTTTGCTTTTAGTAGCATGGGTGATATTAAAAAAATATCCAAAAAAGAGCAGAAACTAT
This sequence comes from uncultured Clostridia bacterium, assembly GCA_964406785.1. Lineage (GTDB taxonomy): Bacteria > Acidobacteriota > Aminicenantia > UBA2199 > UBA2199 > JAOZTV01. The sequence goes on along the minus strand of CAYOTE010000101.1, from coordinate 7,564 downwards.
TTGTCAATCCGAAGAAATTCAAACAACATATACTATCAATAATGTCTGTAGGAATTGTTATGATAATTACTTGTTTATTCTTTATTTCTATAAAATGGATAGGAAACAATAAGTTACAAGCAGAAAAGTACTATAATTTAGGACTTAACTGTATGCCGATAGTCATTGCGATTTTTTTTGAACTTAAACAAATTAATGATAAAAAAAGTTATTTTGATTTCATAAATGAACGTAAGTGTTAAATAAACTGCATATTTTAAAAATAGAATTTTTTCCTAAAATTTTCCATTTAAAATTAATGGAGGTAAACGTTTATGGCTCAACGGATAAAGGTAAAGGTCTGACACGAAATCCACGAAATCCTTACAACACGAAATCCTTTGTAACAAAGTCAACCCAATTACGCTGTTTTATTGTATGTGCAATATTATTTCATGCTAAATTTTTGAAATTTTCATGCCATACATAAAAATTATCGGTACAGATTTTCAATCCGATTGAAAATCTGTACCGATTGTGATATGATATTTTTATGTTAAGAATGTTAAGAAGAACAATTGAAAAAAAAGTCATTGAATTTAGTAAACAGTATCCCGTTATTACTATTACGGGACCGAGACAATCGGGTAAAACTACTTTGAGCAAAATGTTATTTAAGAAACATCCTTATATTTCGCTTGAAAATATTGAGAATAGAGATTTTGCGAAAAATGATCCGATAGGCTTTTTAAACAATTATCCAAATGGTGCAATAATAGATGAAATACAAAGGGTCCCTGAGTTAACATCGTATATACAAACAATTGTAGATGAAAAAGACATAGCGGGAATGTTTATTTTAACAGGTAGTCAACAGTTTGAGTTGATGAGCAATTTAACTCAATCGTTAGCGGGTAGAACTGCAATTATCAAACTTTTACCGTTTTCATTCAGAGAAATATATCAAAATAAAACTTCTTTGGACTTAAATGAAATTTTGAGAACTGGTTTTTATCCTCGTATTTTCGATAAAGAACTTAAGCCGTTTAATGCAATGGAATTTTATGTCAATACATATATTGAAAGAGATTTAAGGCAGTTAATAAATGTTCAAGATCTTTCAAAATTCCAAATATTTTTAAAACTATGTGCGGGTAGAACTGGTCAGATATTAAACATGAATGCTCTTTCCAATGATTGCGGTGTATCCAACAATACCATAAACAAATGGTTGAGTATTCTTGAAACAAGTTATATTATAAAACGAGTTCAACCCTTTTATAAAAATTTTAATAAGAGAATAATTAAAGCACCTAAATTGTTTTTTCTTGATACCGGTTTAGTCAGTTATCTTCTTGGAATTAGTTCTGCTAAACAATTAGAATTTCATCCGTTAAGAGGGGCTATTTTTGAGACTTATGTTTATTCGGAATTATTAAAAAATAATTTTAATAATTCAATGCCCGATAATATTTACTATTTTAGGGATAATAAAGGAAAGGAAATTGATTTTTTATTGGATATGGGTTTAAATATAAGAGCTATAGAGGTTAAATCAAGCCAAACAATTTCAAGCTCATTTTTTGAAAATTTAAAATATTTAAAAAAAATTAGCGATATTGAAGTTATTGCTCAACTGATATACGGAGGGGGAAAAAATCATATTCGAGAAAACATAAAAATAACAAGTTGGAATAATATTTCTTAGATATATACAAGTGTAATTGGAGTCAGTTTATTAAAAAAATAAAGCTGATAATTCAATCAAAATAGTATTGCAATTCTAATGAAAAGCATCAATGATAGTATTGCGATACCATTATTTGTGCGATTTGGGTGTAAAATGTTTCATAAACTTAAATTTTACTTATAACAGATCTCCAAAACAATAAAATAGAGAAGATTGCATATAGTAAAAAAGGTGTGGGGAAAATATAATATTTTATATCCTTCTTTTCTTTTAGATTTTAGTACCATACACAAAAATTGGTTTTTGGGGGATAAGAGTCTAATCTGTTTCTGAACTTCAACAACGAAACTGTGCAGTATTTTATTTGAGCTTAATGCGGTTAGAATAAATATATTAGGCATTGTAGTAGATTTTTATTAAAGTTTTAGGTATAAATTTCTTGTTGACAAAATAACAAATTCTATTTATCATTATAATGATGAAAAAAACGGATGAAAGACTCATAATAAATAACCTGTCGGAGCATTTATTTTGGGATATTGATAGAAGTAAATTGGATTTAACGAAAAACAAAAAATTGTTAATTCAAAGGGTGTTGGATTACGGTTTAATAGATGATTGGAAGATAATCAAAAATTATTACGGAATTTCTGAAATAGGCAAAACGGCAGTCAGTATAAGGGACTTGGATAAAAAATCGATGTCATTTATCGCACTTTTATCGAATATTCCTGAGGAAAAATTTTTATGTTATTCTATGAAACAATCGATTCCAAAACATTGGAACTTTTAAAAAAATTACAAGAGATACCGGAGTTTTCAAACTTATATTTAGTCGGAGGAACATCTTTAGCTTTACAGATAGGTCATAGAATCTCTGTTGACATTGATTTATTTGGAAAAATCAATGTCGATGAACTGACAATTTTAAAACAATTAAATAGAATAGGTAAAATAACGGTTTTAAAAAAATCTCAAAATATAAATATTTATTTAATAGATGGGATTAAGGTAGATATTGTTAATTATCATTATAAATGGTTAAATGCTCCGATTAGTATTGATGGTTTATTGCTTGCCGATAAGAAAGACATTGCAGCAATGAAACTATCAGCAATCACGGGAAGAGGGACAAAAAAAGATTTTATTGATCTGTATTTTTTATTGCAATATTATAAATTGGAAGAAATTTTAAATTTTTACAAACAAAAATATTATGACGGTTCAACTTTTCTTGTATTAAAGAGTTTATCATATTTTTCAGATGCAGACGGTGATGAATCTCTAAAAATACTTAAGCCTATGAATTGGAATAATGTTAAGAAATTCATTGAACAAAAATTACAAGAGTATAACAAACCCAGACAAAATTAATTATTATGCTTATCTAAGCAAAACAAAATTTCTCGCATGACACAAAGCTTTTTTATTGCATACACAAATCACATAAAAAAACTTGACTTTTACTTTTGTGCCTGACACTGCCTGACACGAAGTTCATGACACGAAGTTCAGCACTTTTGGGCTAGTTAGAAATTAATTGCTTTTGGATAGTATATGGTTATTTTCAAGTCATAAATTCTTGAATGTATTTTTCTATTCTTCCGATAAAACATAGGGGTAGGTTTAATAGTTTATACTCCTTACCTCTTGTTGTTTTTGTGTTTTCAATAGATAAGTCACCATTATACATTCTTACGGCAAAGTTATGATTTACTCTATCCATAAATTCATGAAGCGAACGAAGAGTTCCCGACCTACCTGATTTTACCTCAATCGGGATATAATAGCCATTATACATTAAGAGAAAATCTACCTCGGCATTTGATTGTTTTTTTTCCTTTACCCAAAAAAGAAAATCGTTTGAAGTTAAAGAATCGTTTGCTATCAATTCTTGCCCTATAATATGCTCTGCAAGTTTACCCTTATAAATTGCCTGTAAATCTTCATTTTTAAAAAAATGAGAATGTAAGCCAAGAGAATAGTTCAACAATCCTGTATCTATAAATTGTAAACGAGGAGATTTTTTTTTGTCAACAAGTGCCGGTGGCTTTTCCGATGTAACCGGATAAACTATATATAAGAGCATTGCTCTTTGTAAATTTTTTAGAGCTTCTCCGATTTCTCTGCTCTTGTAATTAGAATTTCCGAAACCCTGAAACTTAATTCTTTTACCGACTTCCATAGGTGCTGATTCTATTGAATGTTTTATTATTTCAGCCATTGAACCGTTCCTTGCATATTTTTTTACATCATCAATATAGGATGTGATTAAAGATTGATATATAATTTTCAAATCCGATACATTTTTTGTTTCAATGTATTTTTCAACTATTTCAGGCATACCTCCAATCATAGTATAAGTATGAAATAATTTTTTTATTTCAATAACGGCAAAATCTTTTACCGGCATTTGATTATAATATTTTAAAAGAGATTTATTATTCATTGCAATAATAAACTCTTCGAAAGTTAAGGGATACATAAATCTAAACTCTACTCTTCCTACGGGAAAACTTATAGCATTTTCTTCCATCATCATTTCAAGAAGCGAGCCGGCAGCGATAATAAATAATTCAGGAAGAGATTCATAAAAATATCTTAACAGTGAAACAGCCTTATGACTATTCTGTATCTCATCAATAAAAATAAGAGTTTCTCCTTTTTTTAACAAAACGTTTTTTGTTAATAAAATATAATCGAGAGTGTCCTTTACCGAAAGATTTCTTTCAAAAATACTTCTATCATCCTTTTTTTCAAGATTAAGATAAATATAATTTTTAAACTCTTTGGAAAAAAGATTAACGGCAGTTGTTTTTCCAACCTGCCTTGCTCCCCTTAAGATTAGGGGTTTTCTCTTTGTCTGTTTTTTCCAACTCTTTAATTCATCGATAATACTTCTAAAAAACATTCTGCCCCCTGCTTTGTAACAAAGTCAACCCAATTTTCCCTCTTTTTTGTAACAAAGTCAACCCAATTTTTGTAGTTTCTTGTAACAAAGTCAACCCAATTACGCTGTTTTATTGTATGTACAATATTATTTCATGCTAAATTTTTGAAATTTTCATGCCATACACAAAAATTGGTTTTTTGGGGATAAGAGTCTAATATGTTTCTGAACTTCAACACTTCCTTATTTATTTAAACCAACTTCTACACGGGTATTTTTCAATTATTTCCAGAAAAATGAATTTGCAGTAATAATATTTATATCTGCATCCTTAAAATCACCATCATTTGTTAACAAATATATATTATTCGTCTTACAAAGATTGACTATATGATTATCATTAAAATCCGTCTCTAAGTTTTTTGAATTTAATAATCCTTTAATTGAGATTTTGTTATATTCAAAATTGATAGTTTTAGCTATAGATAGAATTTTATTATTAACAATATTGCAAACATTTTCCCAAGCTTCCCTAAAATCATCGGTTTTTCTATAATCTCTTTTATAATCCTGATTTTTCAATTTATTTTTTCTATTATAATTATTAAAAGAGATACGAAGATATGAGTTTACAAATTCCGAAATTACAGCAAAATCAACAAATATTAGAGTTTTTGATTTTAGAAGATTATTAAAAATAGTAGAATACTTATTTACAAAATACTCTTGTGAATTTGCTATTTCACAAAAAATATACATCCAAATATTAGTATCAAAAAATATTTTTTTATTTTTAAATCTTGAAAAATCATTTGCATTTAACAAATCAGCCATTATCAAGCCTCCATTATTTTCTTAATAGATTTTTCAAATTGATCAGGATCTTTATAATAATTTTTTGCAGTTTCAATAACCCTCTTTAAAAGCAATTTATCCTCATCGCTAATATCTGATACCGTAAGACTACTTTTAATATATTTATCTTCAAATTCACCATAAATTCTTCCGATTGCAGTATTTAAAAAAGCAGAAGTAAGCATTTCAATATTTAAAAATGAAATGTTAACTTTCTTTTTCTTAAGCAAAGCGGTTTTTATTTGTTCATACACTTTATTGCCGTCTTCAGCTGCTATACAAAGTGAATCCCCTATTATTGCATAAATGCTAATTTTAATTTTTTCCATAATTTCTCCTAAAAAATATCTTCCGGAATTTCATCATATAACATATAGGAGTTTTTATCATCCGTTCTTACCATTATATTAATCATAGTACCCGGAAATTCATTTTCAAAACTGGATTTTATTATTCCTTCTGTATTTAATTCCCAAAAGCCCTCATTTGATACAATCTGTATTTTACCCATGTTTTTTTGAATAAACTCGTACAATAACGCTAAGCCTATACCACCGGAAATCCCGTTTTTTGTCGTATTTCTGTCCTCAATTGCCCAATCAATTGCTTGTATTGCGGTAAGATTTGAATTAAATCTCGTATTAATTACATTCTTTATTCCAACACCAATATCGGTAAGCATAAATTCAATCTTATGCAAATAAGGAAAATACTGTCCACAAATAAAAATTTTATCAGTTTGACTATGAATTTTCGCATTAATAAAAATCTCATAAATTGATTCGGTCATTTTTTTTTTTAAACCCTCTGTCATATTCGGCAGATCTGATTTACCTAAAAACTCCTTAAATACGTAATTATTAAAATACCTATCATCATCAATAGATAGCACTTGATAAGGTATTGTTGTATTATTATAATCGATTTTTTTCTCATTACCAAAAAATGACAAAAATCCGTTTCGTTCCAATATATCTTTTGCCTTTAAGGCATCAATATTTACAGAATTCAATTTGTTTTGTAATTTTGTCAGGATAGCACCGAGCATAGAGCATGTATGTGCAGAAAACCAACCTGTTAATTTTAAATTTATTTCAGAAAAATTTTTTTCCTTATTTAACGCATAAAAATTAATAAGTTCATTATAGCCTTCAAAATCATTTTCTATTTTATCAATTTTTATATCCATTTCTCCTTGGATTATACCACATAAATAAATATTATTTAATATACCTAAGCTTTTCATCAAGATCGATTACAATCTCGATTAAAATTGTAGAAAATAAAAAAAAGCTTGACTTTCACTTTTGTGCCTGACATGAAGTTCACAAAAATTTTATTTAAAGTCGGATTTTCCATAAAATCAAAGAGAAAGTATCTATTAAATTCCTTTTTTCCAAAATTTTCAAGACTGAAAGTTTTACCAACTTGACGTGCTCCTTGAAGCAATAAAGGTTTCCGATTACTTGATAACTTCCATTCTATTAAACTTTTATCTACTTTTCGCTCCATAAAAAACCCCTTACATCCACCTCTATTATATGATAATTTTTTAAAAAATCAACACTTTTTCCTATGAATAAATGTATTTTTCTACACTTTTTCGTACGAATAAATGTAAAAACAATCCGTAAACCTGAAATTCTCTCCAAAGTGAACACAAAAAGAGAAGAGAAAAAACAAAAAAATAAAAATAAAACAACTACTATACCGCAGGATGCTATAGTGAATATATTATAATTAAGTTTTTAGGAGGAAGAAAAATGAAAATAAAATTAAAACATAAATTTACTTGAAAATAAATATTTACAATGATAATATTTTTGTGTTTGAAATGTAAATTTAATTATTTGACTTGTAATAAAGTAAGAGGAGCAAAAGATGAGAACGGTAGTTGTATTCATTCTATTAATTATTTCTTTTTTAAGTTGTAGCATATTAACAAAAAAACAAGAAATTTATAAATATGCTATTAGAGTCAAAGCAATTAACAGACTTTATTTGTGAGATAAATAAAAAATATAAAAATTAAGGAGGAGATTATGAGAAAAAAAGTATTTGTAGTTTTAATGTTTTTATTGATAACTTTGTTTGGAAATTATGAAATTCATGCAAACAAATATGAAGCTATTTCCAAAACTATTTCTAAA
>CAYOTE010000100.1:0-8587 GCA_964406785.1 uncultured Clostridia bacterium | reverse complement strand
TGTATTATAATTTGAGTATATAAATAATTTCTGTGTTGATTTTTCTACAATAATTACATTTTTTTCTTTACCGAATTTATAATTAAGCATACACGATGGAATTTCTTTAGGAAAAATCATATTACTAAAAGATATTATAACCAATAATAGTACAAAAAATTTGAATGGGTTGATTCTCAATGTTATCTCCTAATATTCTTTTATCAATTTTATTATTTCAATGTTTTTTTCAATACCCAAATTTATAACTTTATCAAATATTGATTTTGAAACGGGACTTTCCTCGGCAAATGCAGAAACTTCAATTATCTTTCCGGTTTCCGAAGATATGATATTAATATCTGCATCAACTGATGAATCTTCCTCATATGTGAGGTCGGTGAGAATTTTATCACTCTTTACTCCTATTGATACAGCTGCAATATATTCCAAAGCAGGCATCTTTTTTATTTTGTTCTCAAAAACTAAATATTCCAAAGATTTTTTCAATACAATCATTGCGCCGTTTAAGGACGCACATCTTGTGCCGCCATCAGCCTCGATGACATCACAATCAATATGAATTGTGTTTCCATCTATTAATTTAAGATTGAATGTATTTCGCAAGGCTCTGCTTATAAATCTTTGAATTTCAACATTTCTGCCGTTTGTCCGTCCTCGTTCTCTTGGTACTCTTCTTGCACCTGTTGAACCCGGTAGCATAGCATATTCAGCATTAATCCAACCTTTTTTTTCTTGTTTTAAGAAGTGAGGGACCTTATACTCTACGGTTGCCGAGCATATGATTCTTGTTCTACCATGTTCTATAAATACGGAACCCGGCAGGTTTGAAACGTAATTGGGTGTAATCTTTATTGGTCGCAATTCATTAAACTCTCTATTGTTTTTTCTCATCATTTTTCTCCATAGTTATCTTTCCATCTATCATGAAACCAAAACCATTGAATGGGGTTTTTTCTTATATTTGTCTCTATTATATCGGTATATCTCTGTGTTAAATCTTGTACGTCTCTTTTATGGTCATTGCTCTTATTAAATATAATTTTATCCTGTATATTGAAGAGTATTTTATCTTTTTCGTAGTGTACAAAAGCCGGTAAGACTGGTATATCTCTCTTCAAATGTATTTGAGCAACAGATGTAACGGCAGAAACTTTCTTATTGAAAAAATTCACTATTGCACCCTCTCTTAAAATAGTATTTTGATCTATCAATAAGAATATTATTTCATTATCGTTCAAAAGTTTCAATATTGTTCTTATTGATTTATCCTTATAGATTATCTTTGAACCCATAAACTCTCTAAATTTTGCAACAATCTTCTCTTCTATTAAAGGGTTATCCATTTTTCTGGCAATACTGAAAATAGTTTTATTGAGGCTTTTATTTAATAAAAAAGGGATTAACTCCCAATTACCAAAGTGGGCAGAAAAGATTATCAAACCTTTGTCTTTTAAAAGAACTTCAGAAATTTTTTCAAGTCCCGATATTTTAACTTTATTAATTATTTGCTTCACATCTTTTTTAACAAATAAATAAATTATTTCTAAGAAAATTTTTGAAAAATGAGAATAAACTTTTTTTTTAAAATCCATAATTTGATTTTCATTGTATGAAGGAAAAACAATTTTTATATTTTTTTCAACTATATTAGAATGTCTTTGACTCAATATTTTAAATAAAAACAGTATAAATAATCTATCAATATTGAAAAAAAAACGTGGAAGGATTTTAACTTTAAAAATATATGTTTTAAATAAAATATACTCTAATTTATGTTTTAATAATACCTTTTTTTTCTGCATCCTCAATAATTATCTCAATTAAATTCAAGCTTAATTGTATACTATTTTTAATGTAAATTAAAGGGATATCTGTTAAATTCAAGTTTTTAATTTTTATATAATCTTTTTCCGAGCAGATTAGGTGTGAACACTTTTTATTTATTCTTATTTTGTTCAAGTCTTGTAATTTATTTAATGAATAATAATAATGATCTTTATATCCGTAAAAATTACTTAAATTAAGTTTTAAACCAATTAATGTTTGTTTAAATCTTTCATTATCACCAAGAGCACTAAATCCTATTACTCCTTTTTTAATATCCGTTTTTTTTATTTTTTTTTCATCTTTATCGTACAAGCCGTTAATATAAAATTTATAAATATTTGTTTTGCTGTTTTTGTAATGTTTATGTTTAAAATGAAATATAATATCTTCATTTTTTATCAAAAATTTAAAATTCCTCAAATAATAATATTTATGTAATGTATTTAATAGCATTATCTTCATATCCTTATAGATTCCACCTGTTTGAAATCCGTCATCCAAGATGACAAACTTATTCATATCGCCAATTGCTTGCTCTATTGATTTTATACGATTTTTACCAATGTATATGTCTTTGTTAGGGAAATAATGTCTGAATAAACTTGCCTCGTCGCCAATATCTTCAATAGAGTGTGAGGCATTAACCTTGACTCCTGTATCTTCGTATTTCGACTTATATCCACGAGTTATGATACAAAAATCTATGTTCTTTTTTATTAAATCTTTTCCGATTTTTATCACAAGCGGAGTTTTACCCGTACCGCCAAAGGCAAGATTGTCAGCCGAAATAATATATATGTTTTTGAACGTTTTTTTATCTATTGATTTGAATTTGAGAATTATAAACGATACACTTTTAAAAATAATTGATATTAAATTGAGGAAATAAATCTTTAATTTACTATCTGTTTTATCTCTTTTATTATACATTCTATTGAGCCCTTTCTTTTATTTATAATTTCAATTGCCTTTTCTTTTACAGCCGTATTATTGTTAAAAATTTTATTTATTATATTTTGTATATCCTCTGTGCTTTTTGCTATTTTGTATATACCGTTAGTCTTTAATTCATCTCCTATGTCGGGAAAATTATTATAATAGGGACCTCCTATTGTATTTTTTCCTAAAACTGCAGGTTCGAATAAATTATGTCCACCAATTTTTTTGTCGTAGGTTCCTCCCATTATTATAATATCCGAGATGCATTGAATATTGAACAAATAGCCTATCTTGTCGAATATAAGAACCTTGTTTTTTAAATTTACCTCTTTTACCTTAGTCCATATTTCATATCTTATATTTTCGCTGTCCATTGCATTGCATATACTTTCAAGCCTGTCGGGATGTCTCGGAACAAGTATAAAACTGTGCTTCTCATATAGATTTGCAATTAGAGGTATTAGCAATTGTTCATCCTTGATATGTGTGCTTGCGAGTGTTATTATTTTCTTGTTTCTTTTTATTATTTTTAATTCTTTTATAATATCTGATTCGTTGGATATGTTTTTAGCGAGATGTACTGCTTCATCAGCTTTGATATTACCACAGATTTTTATTTTTTTTTCATCAACGCCTAAGTCTAAAAATCTTGTTTTGTAAATTTCTGACTGTAATAGAAACATATCAATCTTTTTAAAAAAGAATTTTAGTATGAATTTGAATTTTCTATACTTTGTCATGGCCGTTTCGGAGATCCTTCCGTTGATAAGTAAAATCGGTATTTTATTTTTACTCATCAGAGATATCCAATTTGGCCATAATTCAAGTTCATTGAGTATCAGTATATCAGGCTTTATTTTTTTTATAAATCGTTTAATGATGAATGAAAAATCAAGAGGAGCCATTATTACTTTAATTGAGCTATACTCTTGTTTGGCAATTTTATATCCGGTGGGGGTTGATACAGATAAAACTACTTCAGTGTCATTTATATTGTCTAACTCATCAATAAGTTTTTTTATACTTTTGACTTCTCCAACTGAAACAGCGTGTAACCAAAGTCTTTTACCTTTTAAGAAAGGCATGTCTTTTGTATTTAATCTGTTTTTTATAAGTTTACGATACTCCTTATTAAAAATGTATTTTGGCGAAAATGGAATAATTAAAATTGTCATAAAAAAATAAAATAAATCAATAATAAACATTTTGAGATTATACCTGAATCTTTAATCAAAATCTACTGCAAAATTCCCAATAAGCTCATTCTAACTGCGTTAAACTCAGTCACTGCATTGCAAAACAGTTATACTATTCTTCCTTTAGCTCAATCGTTTAACTTGTTATAATAGGCTTCTTGAACATTTCGCTACAATTTTGATGAAAATTTCAGGTTAAATAAATTGCTTAAAATAATTGTTTGTGATACATTGTTCTTTTATAGTATATTAAAAAAATAGTTTAAGGGTTTATTTGATAATGATAAGAATAAAAGATGGACTGGAAATTGATGAGGCATTGATAAAGGAGGAGTTTATAAGAGCTTCGGGACCTGGTGGACAAAATGTCAATAAGGTGTCAACTGCCGTTCAATTAAAATTTAATATTGAAAAATGGGATTCAATATCCTATAAGATAAAAGAAAGGCTTATTAACATTGCCGCTAAAAAAATAGTTTGGAATAAGGAAAATAATACACCTCGCTTTTTAATTATTAAAGCAAGTCGATTTAGGACTCAGGAACAGAATAGAAAAGATGCTTTGGAGAGACTTAAGGGGCTTATACTGAAAGCTTCATTAAAACCTAAAAAAAGATTTGCGACAAAACCTTCAAGAGCATCTGTTGAAAGAAGAATTAATAAAAAAAAGCTTCATAAAAAGACCAAAGCACTAAGAAAAAAAATCAATTTTTATGAAGAAGACAGTTGACTACGAACAGATGTTTTGATACATTACTATTTGAGGTAAGAATATGAAAAAAATAATAGGAATTAGAAGGGAAGACAAGAATGAGTGGGAAAGGAGAGTGTCGCTTATTCCTGAGCATATAAAAATATTAAAAAAAAAATTTGGTATAACTACTTTAATACAACCTTCGTCTACAAGAATATATACTGATGCTGAATATGAAAAAGCGGGAGCAAGCGTTACAGAGGATATTTCAGCAGCTAATTTTATACTTGGTGTCAAAGAAATTCCGATTGATTTTATTGATGAAAATAAAACCTATATGTTCTTTTCGCATACTATAAAAGGGCAGGCATATAATATGAATCTTTTAAAGAAGTTGGTAGATAAAAAGGTTAATTTAATTGATTATGAAAGAATTCTTGATGAAAATGACAAAAGATTGGTGTTTTTTGGAAGATTTGCAGGGATTGCGGGAATGATTGAAACTCTTTATACATATGGACAAAAACTTAAAAAGCTTGGGTATGTTACGCCTTTTGAGAATATAAAACAGGCATATATGTATGATTCCATAGAAGAGGCAAAAAAAGAAATTAAAAAAATAGGTGAAGAAATTGAGGAGTACGGATATCCTTCGGATATTGCACCTCTAATTGTTGGCTTTACAGGTTATGGTAATGTTTCGAGAGGTGCTCAGGAAATATTTGATTTATTGCCGTATAAAATAGTATCTCCTTATATAATTGATATAAATTATGAGAATTTTTCGAATGATAATTATAATATTTATAAGGTTATTTTTAAAGAGGAGGATCTTGTTCAACTTAAAAAAGAATATGTGAAGACTAAAAATGAAAAGTCTGATTATTTTGATGCTAATTTACATAATGAACAATTTCAACTTCAGGATTATTATGATAATCCTCATAAGTATGAGTCTAAATTTGAGAATTATTTGAACTATCTTACTATCCTTGTAAACTGCATATACTGGACTGAAAAATATCCTAAACTTATAACAAAGGATTATCTTAAAAAAAACACTATTTTAAGTTCTAATCTTACTTTGAAAGTAGTAGGGGATATTAGTTGTGACATCAATGGTTCTATTGAAATCACCAAAGAAGCGACAATGCCGGATAATCCATCTTTTACATATTTTGCCAAAGATGATAGATATGAGGATGATATTAGTAGACTCGGAGTTACTGTGATGGCTGTTGATAATTTACCCTGTGAATTTTCAAAGGAGTCATCCGAGGCTTTTTCAAATGTGTTAATGGGCTATATAGACGGTATTGTTTCAGCTGATTTTAACGGTAGTTTTGAAAAACTTGAGATTTCTAACCACATTAAAAAAGGTTTGGTTTTACATAGAGGTAAGTTTACAACAAACTATGAATATATGAATGACTTTATAAAGTAATCATTCAAAACTAATATAAAAGAGGTGTTAAATGATAAAAAACAGGGTGCTTGTATTAGGAGCAGGATTGGTTAGTAAACCCGGTATTACTTATTTATTAGATAAGGGTTTAATTGTTACTATTGTTGATACTGTATTGAGAAGAGCTGAGAATTTAGTGAAGAAGTATCCAAACGGAATTGCCTTATCTTTTGATATCAATAATACGGATAAATTGGAAAATTATATAAAAGCGAATGATATAATAGTAAGTCTGTTACCGTGGACATTTCACGTTAAGGTTGCAAAATTATGTTTAAAAAATAATAAGGATATGGCAACGGCTTCTTATGTCAGCGAAGAGATGCAAAAACTTGGTAATGAGGCTGAAAGTAAAGGTTTGCTCTTTTTAAATGAAATAGGTGTAGATCCCGGTATTGATCATATGTCTGCACAAAAAATTATTGATGAAGTACATAATGAGGGAGGACAGGTTGAACATTTTTACTCCTATTGCGGTGGGTTGCCTGCACCTGAAAATAATGATAATCCTTTTGGATATAAATTCTCGTGGAGTCCTCGTGGCGTTGTATTGGCATCAAGAAATTCAGCTAAATATTTAGAAAATTCAAAAATTATTGATATAGAGGGTAAGAACTTATTTGCCAAAGATAATATAGAACTTGAAAATATCGAAGACATTGGTAAATTAGAGGTTTATCCTAATAGAGACTCTATGCCGTACATAGATATTTACGGATTAAAAGAGGCAAAAACCGTTAAGAGAGGAACCTATAGATATAAGGGTTGGTGTGAGACTTTTTATAAGATAATAAACTTGGGTTTAGTCGATGATACGGATAGAGTTGAGCTTAAGGGGAGTAATTTCAATCTTGCATTGCGTAAAATTATTGACTGTAAAGAGAACGAGGATTTACCCGAAAAGCTTTCTGAAAAATTGGATATGGATAAAAATTCAGATATTATAAAGAGATTTGAATGGTTGGGGCTTTTTGATGATAATAGAAAATTGGGAAATAATAATCATCTTGATAATTTATCCGATTTATTGCAGGAAAAATTATTTTACAAAGACGGCGAAAAAGATATGTTGCTTATGAGACATAAATTTATTATTCTTAATAAAGACGGAACAAGGGATAAAATTACATCTACTTTGATAGATTATGGAATACCCTTTGGTGATAGCTCAATGGCAAGAACAGTCAGTCTTCCGCTTGCAATATGTGTTACTCTTATGGCAGAGCAAAAATTCTCAATAAGAGGAGTTAAGCGTCCTGTGTATAAAGAGGTGTATGAACCGGTATTAAAAGAATTAAGCAATCTTGGCATAAGGATGACAGAAAAGAGTGAGAGACTCAATAATTGAGATTTAAGTGGAACTATTCAGGAAAGGAGGGGGAAGAGGTAGCCGTATCCTACTTAATTGAGAAGGAGTATGAAATCATTGATACAGGCTATAAGGCTGTTGGTGTTGAAATTGATATAATTGCCAAAAAAGATGATACAATAAGCTTTATAGAGGTAAAAACAAGAAAGAACGATGCTTACGGCTTTCCCGAAGAGTATGTGAATAAGAGCAAGGCAAAACGTATCATACGGGGGGCAAATTTTTTCCTATCACTTAAAAAAAACGAAAAATATGATGATTATTTCAAAAGTATAGATGTAATCTCAATAATTTATGGTAGTGGAAACTATGAAATTGAGTTTATCGAGAATGCTTATGAAGAAAACTGGTGATTTGTATTAAAATGGTAAGCGATTAATTAACCTGTTCCTCGCCAAAAGTAAAGGAAGTAAAGAGAGAAAAATTATTAAAAATATTTGAAGAAAAAATATAGGAGGTGAAGATATAATGCCGAACTATTTTGCTTATATCTTTAAATATATCTTCTAAAATCTCTTTAATTAAAGCTTTTCATATATGTTTTTTCTATGTCCAACTCTTACAATAGTAATAATAATCTGTTCATCATCTTTGTGAAATATCACTCTGTATTTTCCGACTCTCAGTCTGTAATAATCATATTTTCCTTTTAAAGGTATCATATTATTTGCCATTAAATCAAAGTTTTCTGAGAGCTGTTTTATCTTTTCTGCTATAAGTTTTTGAAAGGGTTTATCTACCCTGGACAACTCTTTTTTTGCTTTCTCTTCAAAGAATATTTTATAAGTCACAAGCCAAGTTCTTTAAAGACTTCTTCCGCAGGTATTAGTTTTGATCTTCCTTCCTTGATATCTTTCATTCTTTTGTCTGCAATTTTAACATCAAGCATATCGAAGTATAGTGTTAAAGCCTTTTCTACTATATGGCTTTTTTTTTCTTTTAACTCTTTTGATACATTATTAAGCTCATTAATAATGCCGTCATCTAAAGTAAAAATCATTTTTGGTCTGCCCATACTCACCTCGCATATACTATTATACATATAATTATATATATTTTCAACTTTTATATTTTTTTATTTAACTGTGGCTTGT
>CAYOTE010000099.1:0-8601 GCA_964406785.1 uncultured Clostridia bacterium | reverse complement strand
TTGAGGCAATATTGACATTATTACCGAGAACAGTGTAATCAAGTCTCTTTGGAGAGCCAAAATCACCGGATATCAACTTACCTGTATGAATACCTATTCTAATACGAACTTTATCCTTCTTGCTTAAATTTTCATTAATATAGTCTAAACGCTCACGCATTTCCAAGGCTGCCGAAATTGCAGATTCCGCATGATTTTCATCCTCAAAGGGAACGCCGAAAACAGCCATTAAAGCATCACCTATATACTTATCCAAGGTTCCGTTATATTTAAAGACAATATCGGTCATAACAGTAAAAAAATTATTAAGAAATATTCCAACCTCAACCGGATTCATATGCTCAACCTTTGTAGTAAAGCCAACAATATCCATAAAAAGAACAGTTGCAACAGACTCCTTATAATCCATCAAATCCTGCGTATTATTATCTCCGACTTCAAGAATACGGGAGACAACACTTGGTGAATGGTATCTTTCAAGTCTTGCCCTTACCTTTTTTTCCTTATTTAAGTCATTAAATCTATTAATACTCTCTATGGATAAACCTGAAAAATTTGCAATAATTGATAAAACTTCCAAATCCTCTCTTTTAAATTGTTGATCAAATTGAGTTGTATCCACATAAATTAATCCGTAAATGGAGTCTTTTGTCCATATGGGAATAGAAAAGGCAGACGTAATCCCATATAAGATTATACTTTCCGCACCATCAAATCTCTTATCATCCATTGTATTAGAAGAGAGTATTGCCGCTTTTTCATTTATAGCCTTCATTGCGATTGTCTTTGAAATATTTATTTTATCAACCTTTTTATTCTTTCTGTTTTTAGAATATTTTAAGTGAAGATCATCCTCGTTTTCGTCATACGAAAAAATATACAAATGCATTGGATTTATAAAGCTAAAGATAAGTTCACCTGCTTTTTCAAATGTTGTTTCAATTGATGAGGAAGATATTAATTCCTTTCCCAATTCGGTTAGAGATGTAAAAAGTCCTATATCATATTTTTCAATTTGTTCTTTTTTTTTTGAATTTAAGTCATCAACCAAAGGAATAATCATTGATATTTTTTGATCATCGACGACATTATAACTAATGTCTTTTCCAACAGGCAAAAAGTTCAAATGCGTTCTTCCGGCTGAAATCTCATCATTCGCCTTCAAGTCAATTTCTTTTATTATTGTTCCGTTTACCAAAGTACCGTTTGTGCTTCCTAAATCTTTAATACTATATCCGTTATTGTTTTTTATAAGACTAAAATGCCGACGTGAGATTGCATTATCTTTTAATACCAAATCATTATCCTCAAGTTTACCAACCGAGATAAAGTTTTTATCAAGCTCAAAGACTTTTAGAACGCCATTTATTATATATTCTAATTTATATTCCACTCGGTTTTCAAACTCCTTCTCATCAATTCTTTTATGGCAATAATTGGAGCTTTTTTATCAAAAAGAACCTCATACACCTTATTGGTAATAGGCATTTCTATACCAATTTGCTCCGAAAGTCTTTTTATAGCCTTTGTTGTCTCAACACCCTCGACAACCATTTTTGATGAATTTTCTATATCTTCCAAACTCTCACCCTTGGCAATTTTAACTCCCAATTGATAATTTCTCGAAAGCGGTCCGAAACTTGTCAACATAAGATCACCTATCCCGGCAAGTCCCCAAAATGTAGTCTGTTTTGCACCAAGTTTCAAACCAAATCTTGTTATTTCCATAATAGCTCTTGTAATCATTGCTGCAACCGAATTATACCCAAAACCCAAGCCTGATATTATTCCGGCAGCAATGGCCATAACATTCTTCATTGAGCCCGCAACTTCAACACCTATTAAATCGTCGCTTCGATACAATCTTAAAATATCGGAGGAAAACAGTTCTTGAATTTCCTGTAAAATATCGTTATTAGATGATACAGCAGAAACAGCTGTAGGATGATTTGTAGCCAATTCTCTTGCAAAGGACGGACCGGAAATTGTAACCCATTTATTCAAGATATCCTCACCAAGAACATCCGAAGCAATCTGAGATATTGTTTTCAAGGAATCAGCCTCAAATCCCTTTGATAAATTAACTATAATCTTATCTGCAATTTCATTTTTAATATCACTTAAAACAAATCTCATATATTTTGACGGAATGGCAAGTATAATAATATCGGAATCAATGATATTGTTTTTTAAATCGGATACAGGGACAAGAGCTTCCGAAAGTTTTATGTTCGGTAAAAAAAGTTCATTCTCATGCTTTTCATTTATTGTTGCTATAACTTCTTTTTCTCTAATCCATATTTTTACAGGATTAATCTTTTGTGTTAAATAATGCGAAAAGGCTGTTCCCCAAGAGCCTCCGCCGATAGTCAAAAGTTTATTCATCTTTGCACCATAATCGTCGAATTTTAGGTTCATTATCATTCATAATACGTATGAAATTTAACCTGTGTTTACCGAGAATAATAATAGAAATCAAAAAAACAATAATGGAAATCTCAACTATCTCGGTAAATGTTATATAAAAAAATACAGTTGTTACTCCGGCAACAGATGCAAGAGATACAAATCTTGTATAAAAAAGCACTATTAAAAATACTATAATAAATAGTAATATTGACTTAAAAGAATACATCATAAAGACACCGATAAATGTTGCAACACCCTTTCCACCTTTAAATTTTAAAAATACGGGGACAATATGTCCTAATATTGCAAGTCCTCCGGCAATAATAATTATCTCGGGAAAATCACTATAGTTCAATAATCCGTACAAAACGGGTATAACACCTTTAAAAAGATCAATAACCAACGTAAGTATGCCTGTTAATTTGCCCTGATTTCTTAATACATTTGTAGCTCCGGTATTTCCACTTCCGTAGGTTCTTATATCCTCTCTTTTCACAATGTAAAAGAGTATAAATCCGGTTGGTATTGAACCTATTAAATATGATAATAAGTAATAAAAAGCAATATCCGAAGTTAACATATTTTTATTATAAATTATTAACTCAATTAAGTAAAGGGATTTCGATATAACAATTCTTTTTTAAAATTCCTGAAATTGTCATCAAAATTGTAGAGAAATCTTCAAGATACTTATTATAACGAGTTAGCGATTGAGTTTAATGCAATTAGAACGAAGTATATTAGACCTCGTATTAAATTTTGATTGAAATTTTAGGTGTAATTATTACAATGCGAGCAATGACTTTTGTTAAATAATTCAAAACAATAAAAAATTTGGAGTTTTAGTATTGACAATATTTTTTATATGTTAAATAATAAACAAATGAAGGGGCTTATAATAATAATATTACTTTTAATGTTTACCTTATTGCCTGTGTTTGGAGAAAATCAATGGACTTTTGATGAGGTTAGAAATCCGTTTATGATATGTGTAGATGCGAAGCGGATATATTTATCAGATAAGCAATCTGTTTTTGTTTACAATAGAGCTGATGGCAAATTAATTAAGCAATTATGCAAAAAAGGCGAGGGACCGGGAGAGTTAATTAGAGGTTCTGTTTTAATAGCATTGAAAGGAAGAAATATTTTTTTATCCGATTCCAATAAATTAATACAATTCAATGAAAGATTTGAACTCTTGCGAGAAATAAAATTAAGTGGTTTTTCTACGGTATGGGAGCAGGCAATTCTTGGCGAGAAATTAGTGTTTACTTCTTCAAAAATTATTGATAAAAGATTACATAAAATCGTTATGATAAAAGACCTATCAAATGTTAATTTGAAACAGAAAGTGGCAGAAATAGAAATTCCTGATACAAAGAATTATATGTATCCACTTAAATTACATTTGGTTACATCGAACAAAAATTTATTTATCGTATTTCCTCGTAAAAAAATATATATAGAAGTTTTTGATAAAAACGGTCATAAAGTTAGGACAATTACCTATAATGATTCAAATATAAAAGGAAAGCCAATACATAAAAAACGTATGTTTGAAACTTTAGAAGAATCGTTTGGACGTAAAAAAGCAAAGAGATATTGGTTGGTTTTTAAAAACTTATATCTTCCTGATATTATGCCAAGTGTAAAGTCGTTAATTGTTGATAAGGATATATTATATATTCAAACCTATGATTTTTCCAAAGATAAGGATAAATGGCTTTTGATAACAACAAAGGGTAAATTTATTAAGAGTGTTTGGTTACCGAAGGTTCATGTAAAAAAAGTAGCTATATTTAACGGTGTTTTCTTTTACCTCAGAGATACCGATGATGGCTGGAAAATATTTACATCCAAAATTAAATAATCAATCTAATTTATTATTTAATTTAGTGACAGGCACAAAGAATTAATTTCGGTTATAATTCCGGTTATTGAAATAATAATAAAAGACAATATCCGAAGTCAACGTACTTTTATTATAAATTATTAACTCAATTAAGTAAAGGGATTTCGATATAACAATTCCTTTTTTAAAATTCGTTCAATTCATTAAATTCAAGATACTTATAAATACTATCTAATTCAGGTTTAACTCTCTCTTTGTAATATTTAAAATATTCACTTGCTTCCGGTAAAATACCCTTAATCGCAACAACAGCTCCGAGTTCTGCCGAGCCAAGATATACATTTGTATCATCCCCCATTCTATTATCAAAATTTCTTGTAGATGTTGAAAAAACAGTCGCTCCCTTAGGAACTCTGAGCTGATTTCCCATACAAAGAGAACATCCGGGAATTTCTACCCTTGCACCTATCTTATTAAATACGGCAAAGAGTCCCTCTTCCTTAAGTTTTTTATTGTCCATTCTCGTTGGTGGAGTAATGTATACCCTTGACAATGTCCTTTTATTTTCAGCATCTAAAATTTTGCCTATAGCTCTATAATGCCCGATATTTGTCATACATGACCCTACAAATACATCATCTATTTTTGTACCTGCAATATCGGATAAAACTTTTACATCATCGGGATCATTCGGACAGCATAGTATAGGCTCTTTAATTTCCGAGAGTTCTATCTCAATAATTTCATCATACTCGGCATTTTTATCAGCCTCAATAAGTTTTGGAGCCTTTAACCATTCCTTAACATCATCTATTCTTTTTTGAATTGTTTCCCTATCCTCATAACCCTTTTCAATTAAGTCTTCCATCAAGGCAATATTGGATTTTAAATAAGTAACAACACTATTCTCCGAAAGTTTTATACTACCTGCCGCAGCACTTCTTTCAGCCGTTGCATCCATAAGCTCAAAAGCCTGTTCAACCGTTATATCGTCAAGTCCCTCTATCTCAAGAATTTTACCGTTAAAAATATTCTTCTTATTTTTCTTTTCAACAGTCAATAAGCCTTTCTTTATTGCAAAATACGGTATGGAATTAACTACATCCCTAAGTGTAATTCCCGGATTTAATTTACCCTTAAACCTTACAAGAATTGAGCCCGGTACATCAAGAGGCATAAAGCCTAAGGCACCTGCAAAGGCAACTAAACCTGAGCCCGAAGGGAAAGATACGCCAAGAGGAAATCTCGTATGAGAGTCTCCGCCCGTACCAAATGTATCGGGAATTAATAATCTGTTAAGCCACGTATGTATTACTCCGTCTCCCGGCTTTAAAGAAAGACCGCCACGCTCCGAAATAAATTGAGGTAAACTCTTATGCATTTCTATATCCTTTACCTTGGGATATGCCGCAGTATGACAAAAAGACTGCATAAACATAGGTGCTTGAAATTTCAAACAGGCTAATTCGGTTAATTCATCCGCCGTCATAGGACCGGTTGTATCCTGAGAACCTACCGTAGTTGTTTTGGGTTCACAAGCCGTTTCCGGTAAAACGCCATCAACACCACAAGCCTTACCGATTATTTTTTGTGCCAATGTATATCCCTGTCCAGTCTTTGGTACCGGATTTTTTATTTCAATAAAAATATTTTCATCCTCATATTTTAGTACATCTTTTGCTCTCTTGGTTAAAGCTTTTCCTATTATAAGAGGTATTCTTCCGCCTGCCTTAAACTCATCAAAAATAGTTTTAGGATTAATTGTAAAATTGACAAGGTTACTTCCCTTATCATCAATAATTTCACCGTCTTTTACCTTGATGCTCACAACATCACCATGTTTAAGCTTTGAAACATCACATATAATCGGCAAACCTCCTGAATCCTGTACGGTATTAAAAAAGATAGGAGCTATAACACCACCTATAACAATTCCACTCCTTCGCTTATTCGGAACAGTAGGAATATCCTCACCAATATGCCATAACAGACTATTGGTTGCAGACTTTCTCGATGAGCCCGTACCTACAACATCACCGACAAAGGCAACTCTATACCCGTCTTCTCTCCATTTTCTTATTTCTTCCAAACCACCGGAAAATCTTTTTGCTCCCATTGACATTGCATGAAGAGGAATATCAGGTCTGCTCCAAGCT
Source organism: uncultured Clostridia bacterium (assembly GCA_964406785.1). Lineage (GTDB taxonomy): Bacteria > Acidobacteriota > Aminicenantia > UBA2199 > UBA2199 > JAOZTV01. The sequence goes on along the minus strand of CAYOTE010000099.1, from coordinate 2,184 downwards.
TCACTTGCAGGTGATAAATCATCGGTATTGGTCTCACCGTCAATCTTAAAAATCTTAACATCTATACTTTCTTCAAGTGCCGTCCTTCTCTTAAACCACTCTGCCTTTGCCCAGCTCGATATTAGTTCTTTTGCCCTATCATTTGTCTTGGATAAATCATAAATTTTATCAAAGGCATCATATACAAAGATAGTTTGCTTCAAAGCCTCTAAGGCACTTTGAGATATTTTATCATTACTTAAGGCATCTATTAAATATTGTAAATTATACCCGCCTAACATCGTACCCAATATGGCAATAGCCTCATCAGGAGATAAACCTTCTACTATGACATCTCCTATTGCAACCATATTTAAAAATTCAGCCTTAATCTTTGCCGAAGCGGAAACTCCGGGTAAAACTCTCTCTTTCAATAACTCTAATAACTCTTCACTTTTATAGTCTTTCGAAGGTTTTTCCAATAACTCACATACTTTCTTAGTCTCTTCAATATTAAGTGGTAACGGAGGGATATTCATCTCCTCTCTTTTTTTCTTCTTTACAAAATAATTCTTCAAAACAGCAGACATATCAAACTCCTTTTAAATAACTAAAATTTTTTATACTATGATATAACTTTTTTTACAATCTTGCAAGCAATTTCATCAATAAAGGTCTATGTATATCAATAGTTTTTTCGGGACATAATTCATGGCAACAAAAACATCTTATACAGCTATTCAAATCAACCTTAGCCTTATTGTTTTGCATAGTTATAGCCTTTGGCGGACAGGCATCATAACATATCTTACACCCTATACATCCTCGCTCTTTAAAAACCGGTTTAGGCTTTAATATACTATCTAAAAATTTCTGTAAAAAAACAGGTCCCCTGCCGGCAAAATGTAAGCCATAGGATTCAGGAACAATAAAATCTTTTACCTTTAAAGTTTCAAGTTTACAACCCGTCAGCTTATAATCCGTATGATTTTTATCACATATTCCCCTTGTAATCGACTCTATAATTGTAGGGACCTTTGAATGTTTAAGATTGATTATATTGGTTGCAACCAAGTCAAGATGGTAGGGCGAATTTGAGACTATAATTGTTTCTATTTTTCTCGGATTACCTGCCGAAGGACCTTCTCCCTCCATTCCTACTATTCCATCCATAAATGAAAGTACCGGCGATACAGTCTCACATATATCAATTAAGAGATTTGCAAAATCGTTTAGCTTAGACATCTTAAAATGATACTCAGCCTTTAACACTCCGGGAACAGTTCCGAATAAATTTTTTACAGCACCGGTAAAGGTCATCATTCCATGCGTCTTTAATTTTGATACGGAGATAACCTTATCAACATCATTTAACATATCCGTCAAGGTTAGAGAATTAACTATTTTACCGTCCTTGACCGTTTTTTCAAAACTCTTAAAATTATCATTTAGTTTAACAAATACGGAATACCCCTGTTTTTCAATATACGCATCTAAGTCAGACACAATATCAAGCATCCCCGAAGCCTTATATATAGCACGCATATACAGTCTGTTAAACGGACCGCCCGAACTATCTCCGATTATTATATTAATTCCGGCATCCAATAAGATTTCAGACAAGGCTTTAACAAATATGGGATGTACAGTTACTGCATCTTCAGGCTTAGACTTTATTAAAAGATTAATCTTAAGTAATACGGTTTCATCCCTGTTCAAGAACTTATAAAGCCCACCCAAATCATCAATTGCCGTCTGTAAAACACCTTTAAGCTTACAACTATCATACTCAGCACATCTTTGAAGAGAAACTACATTTTTCAATACTTCACCATCCTATAATTCTATACCTCATTAAGCCCCTAAATTATCACAATAAATCGAAATTAATCACAATACAAAAACTAAGGCAACCACAAGACAATATTAATACCTTAAAAATAATATGTCAAATCGCATTATACATTTATTTATTTTTAAATCCGTAGAGAAGAACGGCGTTCGTCTGAAAAATAACAAATTCAACACCCAAAAAACAGTCAATTTTTAACAATATTGACAAAGTCGTTTCGTTATAATATTAATTAATTATCATTATGAAATTAAAACTTAATTTAAGCACGTTTTATCTTGCTATAATTGGAAGGAAAACTGCCATAAAGAACATTACAAACAATTTAAGCAAAACAACACGTTTTAAAGATG
>CAYOTE010000098.1:0-8652 GCA_964406785.1 uncultured Clostridia bacterium | reverse complement strand
CAAACTCATTTAATAATAGTTGTCTTATATAATTCTCAGCTTTAATTTTAAGGGTATTTGCTTCTATCTCCAGTGATTTATATTTTTCCTGAGCTATGGCAAGAATTTCATCCGCTTTATCTTTTGCCGCACTTTCAGGATCTTCTTTATGCTTCTCAATAAATATTTCTCTATCTTTCTTTTGTCTGTTATTTTCAATAAGCTCTGATACTTCCAATTTAGAGGGTGGAATATATTTGTTATACCTTGTATCATTTAGTCTATCGCTCGAAAGCACTTCAGACAACATACTCTTCTCCGCCGGCTCCACCTATAACAAGCACACCCTCTTCCTCAAGTCCTCTGACTATTTCAACCACCTCATGTTGAGACTTTTCAACATCTTTCACTCTAATAGGTCCTAAATATTCCATTTCTTCTTTCATCATTTCGGCTGCCCTTTGAGACATATTTCTGAAAAATTTCGCCTGCAATTCTTCATTTGCTCCCTTTAAACCAATAGCAAGAGATTTTTTATCAGCTCTTTTCAAGATTTCCATTATGCCCTGATCATCAATAAGTAAAATATCTTCAAAGACAAACATTAAATCTCTTATAGAAGCCGTCAACTCAGGATCTCTTGATTCAATTTGTTCAAGTACGCTCCGTGACGCTCTTCTATCCATTCGATTAAACAACTCGGCAACAGCCTTCACTCCACCGTACTCTTCAAGACTATACGAACCCAATGCTTCCAATTTTTGGTCTAAGACTCCAGATATCTTTTTAACAATTTCAGGAGATATTTCTTCAAGATTTGCCATTCTTATTATAATTTCAGATCTCATATCTTCGGGAAGTGAGGCTATAAGCTCGGCAGCCTGAGATGCACTTAAGTGGGCAAGAATCAGGGCAATTGTCTGTGGATGTTCATTCTGAATAAATTTTGATAATTGCTGAGGATTAACTTTTTCAAGAGAAGAAAAACCTGTTGATTTTTCAAGCATTTTAACAAGCCTGTCTATAATCTTTCTTGCTTCATCTGCTCCAAGCGATTTTATTAAGACTCTCTTCGCATATTCTATGCCACCCGTGGTCAAATATTCCTTAGCCATCGTCAAATTATAAAAATCCTCAACAACAGAATCGGTTATTTGAGATGAAACAGCTCCTATTACCGAAATTTCCCTTGAAATATCTTGAATTTCGTCGTCGGTTAAATATTTGAAAACTTCGGATGTTATTTCTTCGCCAAGAACCAATAATATTATTGCCGCTTTTTGTTTACCTGTTATATTATCCTTATCAATCATATATTACTCTTCTATAATAAAATTTTTAATCAATGACGCCGTACCTTCTATATTTCCCTGAGCAAATTCCCTCACCTTTTCCTTGACTATATCCATTTTTTTAGTTTCTTTTGAGACCTTATATTTTTCATTTATTTCCTGTTCTATTTCCTTTTCTTCTCTTGCTGCCTTTAATGCACTGTTCTTTTCCAAATCAATATTCGGCATTTGAAGTTCATCTGCTTTTGGAGAGACAATAACCTTTATTACTCCGTTAACTTTTTTTATCATAGGTCTTATTATGAAAAAAAATATCAACAAAAAGACTATAAAATAAGTACCGTATTTAGTTAATTTATCTGTTAATTCTTGCGATTTAGCAGTTTTCACAGCCTCATTATATTTTAATGCATCCGCATTATTAAACTCTTTATTAAATATTGTTACTATATCTCCTCTGCTCTTATCATATCCAACTGCTGCCTGAACTAAGGCTTTTATTTCTTGAATCTGTTGTTGATTTAAAGGTGTAGTAGTTTCCTTGCCCTCAGCTGAAATTTTCAATATATTATCTATTGTAACGGCTACAGACATTCTTTTTATTGTACCAATTGCCTTTACAAGATGAATTTTCTTTTGATATACATCATAATTAGTTTGAGATTTATTGGTCTTTGCCTGCTTTGGCTTGGAGGCATTGAGTTGTTTATTTACCTGTGTAGCACTCTGAACAACATTTGATGAAGTTCCGGGAACACCACCGTTAGAACTACCACCTGTTGATTTTGAGCTCTGAGTAACTTCGGAAATGATAACTTTTCCCGTAGGGTCAACCTTATGCTCATTAGTTTCAATTTTATCAAAATCTAACTCCAAAGTCACATTGGGCTTTACTTTACCCGCTCCTATAATAGGTTCAAGTTGATTTTTTACCTTATTTTCAAGCGTTTTCTCTAATTTTTTTTGGTATGATAATTGATTCATACTCAATTCATCAAATTGATCAAGAGCACCGGAGCGCGGTTTTGATAAAAGGACACCACCATTCATATCTATAACAGCAATATCATTAGGGCTTAATCCTTCAACAGCTTGAGCAGTCAAATGTATAATTGCAGGTACTATTGTTCTTGATAACATTGCTCCCGGTCTCAATTTAATTGCAATGGAAGCTTTTGCATTCTCCTGTTCCTCAATAAATACAGAACGTTTTGGCAAGACTATATGTACGGTAGCAGATATAACCTCATTTAAACTTGATATAGTACGTGCAAGAGAGCCTTCTATTGCTCTGACATAGTTTATTTTTTGGACAAAATCCGTCGATGAGATAGAGGCTTTATCAAAAATTTCAAAGCCTACTCCACCACCCTCCGGTAATCCTTGAGACGCTAATTCAATTCTTAACTCATCCTTTTTGTCTTCGGGAACCTTTATTATGCTACCTGCTCCCTCTATTTTATAAGAGATTTTTCGCTCTTTTAATTTTTCAATAATTTTCCCTGAATCCTGTTGAGAAAGATTAGAAAACAAAATACCGTAATTAAATGAATTTGCAACATTCACAATAAGCATAATACCAACAATCGAAAGAATAATAACCGAAGTTAAAAATATCTTTTGAGAAGTTGATAATTTATCTAATACATCCTTAACTTGATTTATAAAACCTTTTTTATTTTCAGCCATTTTTAACCTTATTCCTTATTTAGACCTGAGTTCTCATTACCTCGTGATAGGCTTCCATAAGTTTACCTCTGACCTTCATCATAAGTTGAAAAGAAACATCAGCCTTTTCAAGAGAAATCAAAGTACTATGCAAATTAGTATCCTTTCCCGATACAAAATTTTGTATGGCTTTTTCACCCTCTTTATAATCACTATCAACCTTATTAATTACTTTTTCCAATACCGATGAAAATTTGTCACCCTCATCGTTGTTTGTATTTACTCTTGTCCTTAGGGTAATATCGTCAAGCTGTCTTCTTATATCGTCAATTTTTATAACACTCATTATTATCTCCCTATTTCAAATGTTTTTGATATCATATTCTTTGCCGTTACTATTACGGAAATATTAGCCTCATAAGCTTTCGACGCCTCTTGAATATTTACCATTTCAGATACTATATTTATATTCGGCATTCTAACATAACCGTCAGAACCGGCATCAGGATGTTTGGGATCATATTTAAGTAAAAAAGGAGATTGATCTTCAATGACCTTGGTAACGGATACACCGACTGTACTTGTTTCACTCCGAGTTTCCATTGCCTGATTTAAGGTATTTAAAAACGGTGTGGATTCAAATACAACATCCTTTCGTCTGTATGGACCTCCCTCGGGGGTTCTTGTAACATTTACATTTGCAATATTTGAACTAAGGACCTCTATTCTCATCATCTGAGCCTTCATAGCCGAACCGTTTACATCAAAAATATTATCAAGTCTCATATTTAAACTCCTCTAACCCCTTGTTGCCTCTTTAATTGCATCTTTTATTTCATTTAGTTTCTTAGATACCAAATGAACCGCAATATTATATTGTATGTTATTTTCAGTTAATTTCAACATTTCACTTTCAATATTTACATTATTCCCATCAGCTCTACCGGGATTAGTATCTTCAACAATTTGCACACTGCCCTGATTAAATCCGTTATCTGATAAAATATGTCGAGGATCTGTTCTTTTCATTTCAATATCACCAAAGCTATCTGACAAAATTTTTTTAAAGTCAATATCCTTTCCCTTATATCCCGGAGTATCAATATTTGCAATATTAGACGCTATTAACTCGTTTCTTAAAGTTTTTACGTCCAACTTATTCGACAGCATATTAACAATACTATAATCAACCATTTACACACCTCATTTTTAATATGCAATTTTGTTACCAAAAAAACAGAGTCATAATGATTCTTTTACATAAGATATAAGTTAATAAAGGTTTTGATATATATTTATATATTTTACATATGAGGAATTTTTTTCCTAAGAAGTGAAAATTTGTCGATTATTTGACATAAAAACAAAATTATTACGCTAAATCACCTGAAATTGTCATCAAAATTGTAGTAAAATGTTCAAGGTTCTTATTATAAGAAGTTAAGCAATTGAGCTAAACGAAGATGTATACTATTTTGCAATGCAGTAATTGAGTTGGACACAATCATAATGAGCATATGGGACATTGCATTAGATTTTGATTAAAATTTCATAAATCAGGTTGAATTAAACATGGTCAAAGAGTATAATACCTTATGAAATTAAACGGCTTATTTAAATCTTCACTGTCAAGGAAGATTAAGACAATTATAAATGCAAAAAAAAACAAGGAAGACTTCTTTGATGAGCTCGAAGAGATACTTATATTATCGGATATGTCAAGCGAGCTTGTCTCTACAATTTTAAGAGGTGTTGAACTCAGATCAAAAATGTCTTATGAGAAAGAAGATTATCTTAACCTGCTAAGAGAAGAGTTGGAGGATATATTTAATGCCTCAGCAGAAATCAGTGGTTACGATAAGAAGAAATTGGATAATTTAGATATGGAAATCGTCCTATTGATAGGCATTAATGGAAGCGGAAAAACAACAAGTGCCGCTAAACTTGCAAAATACTATCAAAATAAGGGCAAGAAAGTTCTTCTCGGAGCTGCCGATACCTTTAGAGCGGCAGGAAGTTCTCAACTAAGTTTATGGGGAGATAAGTTAAATATCCCCGTTGTCGGCGGAGACAAGGGTGCTGATCCCGGTTCTGTCGTATATAACAGCTTAACTTCTTTTCAAAACAAGAATTACGATGTACTAATAATAGACACGGCAGGAAGAGTACAAACAAGAGATAATTTAATGAAGGAGTTAGAGAAGCTAACTAAAATTATTAAAAAATTCTATCCCGAACAACCCTCTCAAACACTTCTTGTCATTGATGCTACAATGGGTCAAAACACCCTTGATCAGGCAAGAAAATTTCAAGAAGTTTCACAACTGTCCGGTATAATCCTCTCAAAGATTGACGGTACGGCTAAGGGCGGTTCTATTCTTAATATTCTGTCAGAGATGAGAATTCCTGTCTGTTTTGCAGGCATCGGAGAAAAAGCCGACGACTTAATTGAATTCGTACCTAAGGATTTTATTGATTCTTTATTGGAGTAAATTGACTTGGATGATACTAAATTTTTAAAACTTGCCGTAAAACTCGCAAGAAAGGGGCTCGGATACACGGAGCCTAACCCAATGGTTGGAGCCGTAGTTGTTAAAGACGGTAAAATAATATCTACGGGATATCATAAAAAATTCGGAGATATACATGCGGAAAGAATGGCTTTAGAAAAAATCAATGAGAAAGATACAACACTTTACGTTTCATTAGAACCATGTTCTCACTTTGGTAAGACACCTCCCTGTACCGATATTATAATTGAGAAAAAAGTAAAAAAAGTTGTAATCGCCTCAGTTGATACAAATCCACGTATTAGCAATAAGGGTATAGAAATATTAAAAGAGAATGGAATAGAGGTTTCTGTCGGTCATTTGGACGAAATGAACAGAGAGCTTAACTCTCATTATTTTACAAGTATGAAATACTCAAGACCATACATTAGTCTTAAAGCAGGAGTATCAATAGACGGGAAATTGACAGATAAATATAATAATTCACGGTGGATGACAGGCGAATATTTAAGAGAAATCTCTCATAATTTCAGAGGAGAGTTTTCCTCTATAATGGTAGGATATAAAACGGTAATTAAAGACAACCCTAATCTTAAACTCAATAAAGAAAACCGGAAAGATAAAAAACTTGTACGAGTGATTTTAGACTCAAAAAACAGATTAAATGCAGATAAATTTAATCAATTAAATATTTACAAAGAAACCGATATCTTTCCTACATATATTTTCAGCGATATATCCTACAAAGCCAATAAAAATGACAAAATAAACAAAACAAACAAAAAAGCTACCAAACATTTTTACGTTAAGAGTTCTGAAACAGGATTGAATATTGTTGATATATTAGATACTATCTATAAGAACAATATTGCCTCAATTCTTGTTGAAGGTGGCGGTAAGCTTATAAGTACATTTTTAAAAGAAAAATTATTCGATGAGATAATACTCTTTACCGAAAGAAAAATAATAGGCGGAAAAGACTCAGTCGAACTTTTCAGCGACGGAACAGACTTAGATAAACCTGTCAATTTTTCGTCATCAAAAATAATAGAAACGAATAATGGTTATATTTTCAGAGGTACTAAGTAAATGTTTACCGGACTCGTATATAAAACAGGCGTTTTGATAGGTCTTGAAACTTCGACAGTTCCGGTTATTACAATAAGAGTATCTTTACCTGACAGTATTAAAATAGGAAGTTCTGTTGCAATCAACGGTGCTTGTCTGACTGTTATTTCAATAAAGGATGACATCTATAAATTTAATTTAAGTAAAGAGACATTGAGCTTATCTAATTATAGTGATTTATCAAAAGGAAGTTATATAAATATTGAATTACCTTTAAAATTAAACGACTTTCTTGACGGTCATATGGTAAGCGGACATATTGACGGTACGGTAAGAGTAAGAAATATTAAGAGCAATAAGGATAGTACTAAAATATCCTTTACATTCCAAGACAAGTTATGGAAAAAATATATCATCTATAAGGGCTCGGTTACCCTAAACGGAATAAGCCTGACTGTTTCAGAGAAAAACGATTCGTTCTTCTCCGTTGATATTATCCCTCATACCCTAAGTAATACCAACCTTATGTATCTTAAGAAAGGTGAGAGAGTTAATATTGAGCTTGATATGATAGCAAAGTACATATATAATATTACAAAAAAATAAATAATAAGAGGTAATAAATAATGAAAGACATTAAACTGATAAGCGTGCCTGAAGCTGTTAAAATAATCAGAGAAGGCAAGATGATAATAATCGTTGACGATGAACATAGAGAGAACGAGGGCGACCTTATGATAGCATCGGAGAAAGTAACACCGGAGGCAGTTAATTTTATGGCTACTCACGGAAAGGGACTTATTTGTGTATCATTAACAAAAAAAAGAAGTGCCGAATTAGACCTTCCACTAATGGTCAATAATAATACATCAAAGTATGAAACGCCATTTACAATATCCGTTGATGCTAAGAGAAATACAACAACGGGAATTTCTGCCTTTGACAGAGATAAAACAATAAAAGCCTTAATTGATAAGGATACTTTACCTACCGATTTTGCAAAGCCCGGACATATATTTCCGCTAATTGCAAGTGACGGAGGAGTTCTTTCAAGAGCGGGACAGACAGAAGCCTCTGTTGATATTGCACGTATTGCAAATCTATATCCGTCAGGCGTAATATGTGAAATAATGAATGATGACGGCTCAATGTCAAGAATGGACGACTTACAGAAATTCTCAAAAGAGTTTGATATCCCGATTCTGACCATAGAAGAAATTATTAAGTATAAGATAAAAGAAGAAACTCTTATTAAGAAAGAGTCCGAAGCTCAACTACCAACGGAATGGGGAACTTTTACAATTAACGCCTATGTCGATACTATTGAAAACGAGACACATATTGCCCTTACAATGGGTGATTTAAACACGGACGAGCCAACCCTTGTAAGAGTACACTCTCAATGTCTTACAGGCGATACATTCGGCTCTTTAAAATGTGACTGCGGTAAACAATTACACAAGGCAATGGAAATGATTAATGAAGAAAAAAGAGGAGTTATACTATATCTTTTAAATCAAGAAGGCAGAGGCATCGGACTTGTCAATAAAATCAAAGCCTATAAATTGCAGGAACATGGCAGAGATACGGTTGAGGCAAATCTTGATCTTGGTTTTGCAGACGATCAGAGAGATTATGGAATAGGAGCCCAGATATTACGCTCTTTGGGATTAAAAAAACTAAAACTCATTACAAATAATCCTGCAAAGTATATTGCTCTAAAGGGTTACGGATTGGAAATAAACGAAAGAGTACCGATTGAGATAGAACCGGTTGCAGAGAATAAGTTCTACATGCAAACGAAAAAAGATAAAATGGGGCACATCTTGAAAAAATGTTAGATTTATGCTTATAATTATCCGATGATGGATTATAAAAATGAATTATAAAATCTTAGGTAAGTCTAAGAATAAGATTGGCTTATATAGTTCTATTTTTAAATTAACAAGACAAGAATTTAAGGGTTTTTTAATAGGAACCCTTATTGGAGACATTCCTCTAATTGAAGATATTATTTTCATTGATTTTAATAAAGATTCCATTGACATTATATATAAAGAAATATTAAAAACTTACGAATTGAGCGTTTTAGGAGTTGTATTTATAGGCTGTAAAAAGTTTGATTCGGAATGGTT
>CAYOTE010000097.1:4210-8689 GCA_964406785.1 uncultured Clostridia bacterium | reverse complement strand
GATAGTAGGACTTTCTATATCCTTTGAAGAGGTAGGGTACTATCTTCCTATTCGTTATCCTATAGAGGATGAAATACAAATAGATTTTGACGTGCGAGAATTATTAAGCGAATTAAAATATGAATTTGAAAATGCGGATATAAACAAAACTGGCTTTAATTTAAAATTTGATATTCAATTTTTAAAAAAAGCAGGAATTAATGTAAGAGGTATTGCTGATGATGCAATGATAGCATCAGGCTTATTATTCCCGAATAGAAGATCTCATAAATTGAAGGATTTAACTTTTGAATATTTGAATATAAATCAAAAAACTTTTGAAAATATTACGGGTACGGGAAGTGATGAAAAATCGATTGATATGTTGGAGATAAAGACCGTTGGTAAGTATTGTATAGATGATGCCAATATGTCCTTAAAACTTTCCGAAATTTTTAAGCCTTTATTGAGAAACAGTAGCTTAAATAATCTGTATAAATTAATTGAAATTCCGTTGATTCCCGTTTTAAGTGATATGGAATATACGGGCGTGAATATTGATGTTGATTATCTACAGGACTCAATTGATAAGCTGAAAAAACAATTATCTGAAATTGAAAAAGTAATTATTGCTCAAGCCGGATACGAATTAAATATAAACTCCTCCAAACAACTTGGGCAATTATTATTTGAAAAAATGAAGTTGCCAATGTCAAAAAAGACAAAAAAGACAAAATCTTATTCAACTGATATTGAGGTGCTTACCGAATTTAAAGAGATTCCCATAGTAGCTAACATAATAAAGTATAGAAGTTGGAGAAAACTATACTCAACTTATTTAATTGGGATACAGGAGCGTCTTGATTCTTCAGGACGAATACATACCTCTTTTAATCAATCGATAACGGCAACAGGTCGTTTATCCTCTTCAAATCCTAATCTTCAAAATATTCCTGTATTTGAAACCGATGACATAAATATAAGAAAACTTTTTATAAGCAACAAAAATACAAGATTGCTTGCGGCAGATTATTCTCAGATAGAGCTTCGTGTTATGGCTCATTTTTCAAAAGATAAAAATCTTAAGGAAGCTTTTAATAAAGGATTGGATATACACACACGAACAAGCGATCTTGTTTTTGGGAAATCCCTTTTTATGGATGAAAAATTAAAAAGAAAAAGAGCGAAAATTATTAATTTTTCTATCATTTACGGTTCTGGTCCGTATTCTTTGTCTAAGGAATTAGGTGTCAGTTTTAAAGAGGCAAAGACATTTATTGAAACTTATTTTGAAAAATATTCGGGAGTGAAAGAATATATTGACAGTACTATAGAAGAGGCGACAATAAATGGTTTTGTTAAAACGATGTTTGGTAGGGTAAGGGATCTTCCCGAGTTGCAAAGCACAATTTCCAATGTACAAGAAAATGGGAAAAGAATGGCTGTAAATACAATAATACAGGGAAGTGCGGCAGAAATAATTAAAATTGCAATGATTAATATACATGACAAAATAAAAAATATGAATACAAATATGCTTCTTTCTGTTCATGATGAAATAATTTTTGAATATCCCAAGAATGAAGAAAAAAAATTATTAGAAATTGTTTCCAATGAAATGGAAAATGCGGTAAAATTAGATGTCCCTATAGATATATCTGTAAAAACGGGTAAAAATTGGGGAGAGATGAGAAAAATAATGAGGTAAAATAATGGATGATATTGTTGTTATTAGTGATAGAGACGAGATAGTAGAGGCGGTTAATTCTATTTGTAAGGTAGGGAAAAAAATTATAAATTCGAGTGAAGAGGCCGTTTCATATTTAGGAAACAATAAACCTTTGCTTGTTATTGTTGATTTAGAAACAAAAGATTTAAATATATTTGTTGCTCATGAACTTTTGAAGGTATGTAAATCTACTAATGAATCGAGGGTTATTATTGTTTTTTCGGAGAACACAAAATCTGAAATAGAAAGTTATAATAGACTGTTACATCCTCCAGATGAATTTATCAAAGATTCTGAAATTATAATAAAGTTAGAAGCTTTGTTTGAAAAATATGTCAAAAATGTAAAGTCAGAAAATTCATTGCAAGAAGATAACTTAATTGAAAATAACCCCGTTGAAGACGAGTCTAACGAGGAATCAGGTGAAGCTTTCGCAGAATTGGATATTTTTGATAACAGTTCAATGGAAAATGAAGAGTTGAATCAAGGTATCTTTACTGTTGAGGATGGTGGGGAGAACAGCGGTGAATTTGATATTTCAATATCACCTGATATAGAGACAAAGACAAATGAAATTCAAATTAAAAAGGCTGTTAAAAAAACATCGGCAGAAGAATTAATAACGGATATTGAAAAAGAAATTAAAAAGCAAGATGTTAAATTTGAATCCAATCGGGCAGATAGAGGACTGTCGAGTAAAGATAAGAAGAAACTTGCCGAATTGAACGCAGAAGTTATTTCCCTGCAAAAGCAAAATGAATTTATGAAGAACGAAAATAAGGAGCTTATACAGGATGTAGAGGAATTTAAAGGTAAGTTTTTGAGTGCAGAGGAAGAATTAAACGGACTTAATAATGAGTTAGAGGTAACAAAGAATGCAACAAAGGATTTAATCGAGAGTAAAGAAAAAGAAATTGAAGAATTAAAAAATATTTTGGAAACTCACAAGAATCAGTTGAGTTCTGAAATTGAAACAATGAAAAATACTTTTGAAGCTCAAAAAAGTGAATTAAGTGTTGAAATTGAACAGATAAAATCAGATAAAAAAACATTGGAATCAAGTTTAATGGATGAAATAAATCTTCTTAAATCGGATAAATCACAATTAGAAAAAGAAACTGGTGTATTAAAATCTGGAGTTGCAAGGTTAAATGAAGAATCCGAAGAGTTTAAAAATCAGTTGAATATTGAAAAAAATAATTCTGATGAGCTAAAAAAAGAAATAGTTGCCATAGAGAAGGCAAAAGATGAAAAAGAAAAAATTCTCATTACATCAATAGAACATTTAAAGAAAAATATAACATCCGAAGAAGAAAAAGCAAAAAAATATAAAGAAAAATTAGATGGAATTGTTGAGATTTCAAAAGATTTATCAAAAATAGTTAAGGATATTAAATAGTTTATTCTTAAAATATTTATATGTATTTTTAATCTTACCGTATGACACAAATTTGCCACTCTGTGTCACAAATTTAATAAAAAATTATTTTTTTCTTATGTATTCCTTGACTTTTCATATTTAAATATATTATTATATGTGGGAAGATGTGGGAAGATGTGGGAATATGAAAAGATTTAGAGGAAGTTTTGAGTTAAAAATTGATGATAAGGGGCGTTTGCGTCTCCCTCAAAAATTTCTGTCTGTTTTTGAAACCGAGTATGACAGGGAGCTCTTTATAACGTCTTTGAACGGTGAAAATGTTCTTATTTATCCCATGGCCGTATGGGAAGAGATAGAGGAGAGGATAGATAAATTTGGCAGTCTTGATCCCGATATAGACGCTTACAGCAATAAGGTAAGTTATTGGGGTTCGGAATCTGAGGTTGATTCAAAGAATCGGATTTTGATTCCTCCGGCTTTGAGAAAAAATGCTAAATTTGACAAGAATGTAAGAGTCTTAGGTAAGACTAACCATCTTGTCATATGGAATGAGGAAGAGTTTAAGAGTAGGGAGTTGGGTACAGATTTTACTAAGGAACAATTGTTTAGGGTATCGAGGATATTAAATGGAAATGAAACAATCACAACTGCTACATTACCCGATCATGCATAGAGAAATTGTTGAAGCTTTTGCTTTAACTGATAGGAATATATTTATAGACTGTACTCTTGGTATGGGCGGTCACTCTTTGCATATATTGGACAGCTTTGATAACACAAGTGTTGTAGGTGTTGATATAGATATGGAAAGTTTGAACAAAGCAAAGATAAATTTATCTAAATTTAAAGATAGAGTTAAATATTATAATATAGATTATATGAATATTTTTCAGAGTATTGGTCTTCTTAAAAAGAAAATTTCAGGAATCCTCGTAGATCCGGGGATATCAATGTATCAATTAAAAGAAGAGACTCGGGGATTTTCCCACAATATAAATTCCCCACTCGATATGAGAAAAGACAGAACTTCTGAAAGATATGTAGAAACAGCCTATGATGTAGTAAATTCATACTCTGAAAGACAGTTAACTGATATTTTTTTAGATTATGGTGATATAAAGAGAGCCCCCATCTTATCTAAAAAGATTATTGAGACAAGATTGTTTAAAAAAATTGATACAACGTTCAAATTAAAAGAAATTGTTGAGAAAATTATGGGTTTTCCTAAAAAAGGCAGGTCGCATCCGGCTGCAAAAGTTTTTCAAGCTTTGAGGATATATGTGAATCGTGAGCTTGATGGTCTTGGCGAATTTATAAATAAAATCCCCGATTATTTAAAAAGTGGAGGTGTAATTGCTTTTCTGACTTTTCATTCTATTGAAGACAGAAT
>CAYOTE010000097.1:0-4110 GCA_964406785.1 uncultured Clostridia bacterium | reverse complement strand
TAAAAAGTGGAGGTGTAATTGCTTTTCTGACTTTTCATTCTATTGAAGACAGAATTGTTAAGCGTACATTAAAAAAGTTAAATGATAGTAGTGTAATAAGTTTAATAAAGCCTTATCCTATGACACCGACGGATAAAGAAATTAAAGAAAATTCGGCTTCGGCACCGGCTAAGTTAAGAGTGGCAAAAGTATTGTGAATATTAAAGATTGGAATAAGAGAAACAATAAGAGAGCTAAAAGAGGTGCTCATTTTAGTATGGTTTTTATTGTTTCGATTTTTTTGGCATTTATTCTTCTTTTTACCTATTCCAGTCTTAACTTAAAAAATATTGATTATGGATATAAAATGCAGGAATTAATTTCAAAAGAGAAAATATTAATTGAAGAAATTGACAGGTTAAAGGCAGTTAAATCAAACTTGTTAAATTTGAGCAGAGTTGAAAAAATAGTAATGAAAAAATTGGGATATAGATATCCGAAGCCTGAACAATTTATAAAGGTTTTTGAGGACTAATATGCCAAGAACAGGTGGTTTAAAAGTTAATAAGAGTGAAAGAAATAGAACTTTTGTAGTTTTCATTTTTTTTGGTATTTGGGTTTTTGTAATACTTGGTTTTCTTATAAATATTCAAATTTTTAATTATAAGAAATACACGGCTAAGGTTAAAGCACAGAGTAATCGTATTTTTAAATTACATCCGAAGCGTGGAACAATTTATGATGTAAATGGCGAAATACTGGCAATCTCGGTTAAAACAAAATCGGTATTTCTCAATAATAAACAAAAAAATGAATCTATTGCATTGTTTAATTTATTAAGAAAAAAACTTTATCTGAGTTATAGAAAACAAAAAAACATCAAAAGAAGAATAAGAAAAGGTGATGGTTTTATATGGATAAAGAGGAAATTGAATTCTAACGAAATTGCAAAATTGTCAAGAATTGCAAAATACGAATCATATAAATCAACAATTGCATATTTAGATGAGTATAAGAGAATATATCCCCAAAGAACATCTGCTGCACACATTATTGGTGGTGTTGGAATTGATGAGCAGGGGTTAAGTGGGATTGAGTATGAATTTGATTCCGATATTATGGGTAGAGGTGGCAAAATTGAAGTTTTAACCGATGCTAAACATAGAGTGTTTGATTTCAAGTATCTCGAAAAGCCAATATCCGGTAAGGATATATATCTTACAATAGATCATTCTATACAATACTTTGTTGAAAAGGAATTATCAAAAGCTGTTCGGTTTCATAAGGCTAAAGGCGGTTCTGTTATTGTGATGAATTCTAAAACGGGACAAATTTTAGCTATGGCAAGTTCTCCGTTTTTTAGACCTGACAGGATAGGAAAGGTTAATCAAAATATTTTAAAGAATAAGGCAATCTCTTTTTTATATGCTCCCGGTTCAACGTTTAAAATAATTCTTGCAGCCTCAGCTCTTGAGAATAATATATGTTACCCTCAACAGGTCTTTAATTGTCATAATGGTGTTTATAATGTAAGTGACAGAACTATTTACGATGTTCATCCGTATTCCAGCTTAACATTTGAGGGTGTAATAATAAAATCGAGTAATATCGGGGCAGCCATGATTGGTCAGAGGATTGGCAAAAGGCGATATTATAACAGTATCTTGGAGTTTGGGTTTGGAGCCAGAACAGGTATTGACTTACCCGGTGAGGAAAAGGGAATTTTAAACTCTTTAAAAAGATGGAGTAAGGTATCTGTAGCATATCTTGCTCATGGATATGAAATAAGTGTTACGCCTATTCAAATGATAAGAGCGTTTAATGTTATTGCATCAGGAGGATATCTTATTAAACCGGGGATTATAGATAAAATTACAAGAACAAAAATGATGAATCCGGGTAGAGTAAAGATTATGGATAGATCAACCTTACAGCGTCTTACCTCAATAATGACCGGTGTTGTGAATATTGGAACGGGAAAAAAAACAATAATTGCAGGAATAGATATTGCCGGGAAAACCGGAACTGCAAAAAAATTAAAATGGGGAAAGTATAGAAAGATATATGTTTCTTCCTTTGGTGGTTTTTTTCCGGCTAAGAATCCACGGATAACTATGTTTGTGGTAATTGATGAGCCTAAGAACGGATTTTATGGTGGTGATGTTGCCGCTCCGCTCTTTAAGTCAATAGCTGAAAAATTATTGATTTATTTGAAAATTTTTCCTGAGCTTGATGAGAGAAATGAAGTGAGGATATAGTTTATGCCAAAATTCGGATTAAATCAGACAGCTAAGATACTTGAGGGAAGAATCCTAAACGGAGTAAAGGATTTAGTCTTTTTCGAGTATCATTTTGATAGTAGAAAGATTAAAGAAAACGGATTGTTTTTTGCATTAAAGAGTGAAGATAATGACGGACATAATTATGTTCATAAATTAGATGGTATGAAATATGTGTGTGCTGTGGTATCGGAAGATTTCTCTACCGATGGTATTGATATACCTTTAATTATTGTAAAAGACCCTTTCGAAGCCGTATTAAAATTAGCAGGAGCCGTAAGAAAATTATATCACAAAATTAAATATATCGGAATAACCGGAAGTGCAGGCAAGACAACAACAAAAGAATTTTTGTATCAAATTTTATCTTCCGAGCGTAAGGTTTTCAGATCTTTTCTTAATTGGAATAATTGGCTTGGGCTTCCTTTTTCTCTTTTACAAATTGATGGTGATGAGGACTTTGCTATTTTTGAGCTTGGTATGAGCGATCCGGGAATTGGAGAGATTGAATTATTAACGAGTATTTTAAGACCGGATATTGCCGTAATACTTAATGTATTGCCTGTTCATCTTGAATTTTTGAAAACTATTGAAAATGTTGCAAAGGCTAAAGCGGAAATATTAAACTATTTGAATTCCGATTCAATTGCATTTATTTCAGGTGATTTTGATACTCTTGTAAATCAGGTAAAATCTAAGCTTGGTAGAATCGAATATTTTGGCAAGTCTGCCGGAGTTAATAAAATCTTACTTGGTGCAATAAGTAGAAATGAAGATATCACAAGTTTTGAAGTTGAGTTTTTTGGTATAAAAACAGTCTTTAAAACCAAATTAATAAGCCATGCTCATATCGAAAATTTATTTGTTGCGATTATAATAGCAAAACATCTTGGTATGAAAAATATGGATATTCAACGAATGCTTTGGAGCCTTAAGCCTCTTTTGAGGAGAGGTTCCATCTTAACTGTTGATAATAAAACGATTATTGATGAATCGTATAATTCCAATCCCGAAGCATTAAAAAAAACACTATCTTGGATAGATATTGAGTATGGTAAGAATAAGATAGCCGTTTTGGGTGATATGTTGGAATTGGGGGAAAAAGAAAAAAAATATCATTTTGATGTTGGTTTATTTTTTGCCAAATTAGGCTTTAGTAAATTAATAACCGTAGGGAAATTATCCGAAGAAATCGCTAACGGGGCAAAAAAAGGTGGATTTCCGTCTGATAATATTATATCTATTGTAAATGTTAAAGATGCCGTTAAATCGATTGGAAATATTATGAATGAGGCTGTGATTTTGTTTAAATCATCAAGAGATTCCGGTTTGAATGAAATAGTGGAGAAACTTTATGGGCAGAAATAGTATAGCTGTATTCGGTTTTGGTAAAACGGGCAGAGCTTTATTGGACTTTCTTTTCAAAAAATCGGAATTTTCTGATATTTATCTATATAATGATAGTAAACTCGATATGTCAAGATCTAAAATAATAGAGTATTTATCAAAAAATATAAAATTTTATTTTGAAGCGGACGGTTTTAAAGAAATAAGTGATTTAGTTGATACCGTTGTATTGAGCCCGGGTTTTAACGGTAGGGAAAGTAGGTTTGATGAACTTAGGGAAAATGGAGTAAGGGTTATCTCTGAAATTGAATTTTCGTATGAATATATTGATACTGAAAAAACAAAAGTCATTGCAGTTACAGGAACGAACGGCAAATCAACAACTGTTAGTTTAATTTATCATCTATTAAGAGAAAGTGGACTTAATACGTTTCTTGCAGGGAATATAGGGAATCCTTTTATCTCTGAAATAGACAAAATTAATGCCGTGTCGGACAGTTCTTTT
>CAYOTE010000096.1:0-8697 GCA_964406785.1 uncultured Clostridia bacterium | reverse complement strand
GTATTATAACTGTTCAAGATATTATTGAGGAGCTAAAAAAGCCGGGAAGGGATCCGAGAAAGGATTTTGAACTCTTTGAATTTGAGGACGGTGTTGAAAGTATTGATGATTTATACGAAGGTATGGACCTAAGGGGAGTTATTACAAATGTAACTAATTTCGGTGCCTTTGTCGATATTGGGGTACATCAGGACGGGCTTGTACATATCTCAGAATTATCAAATACCTTTATAAGTAATCCTGAGAAGCTTGTGTCGGTAGGAGATAAGGTTAGGGTAAGAGTTATTAAGATTGATAAGGAGTTAAAGAGAATTCAATTAAGCATGAAGGCTCTTGTGCCAAAACTACAAGAGTCTCAAATAAAGAATAGACCGTTCGTAAATAAGAAAAAATTTAATAATAAAGGCACAACGATAGCAGATTTAAAAAAGAAGTGGAGTTAAGAGTCTATGACAGATAAGATAATGGGTAAGATAATAGTTAGGGGTGCAAGGGAACATAATCTGAATGGTCTTGATGTCGAGATTGAGCATAATTCACTTACCCTTATAACCGGAGTTTCAGGAAGCGGTAAGTCCTCTCTTGCCTTTGATACCATATCAAAGGAGGGGCAAAGATTATTCCTTGAAACACTCTCCTCGTACGCTCGATTATACACGGGTAAAATATCTAAATCCGATGTTGAGTCCATAACGGGTTTAAGGGCAACCGTATCTATAAATCAACATAGAGCAGGTGGAAGTTTTCGTTCCACGGTAGGTACTGTTTCGGAATTATATGATTTATTGAGATTATTATTTGCCCGACTCGGTAAGTATTGTGGAGAAGAATCGGATATTATACTTTCAAGAAGTCTATTTTCTTTCAATTCACATAGGGGAGCCTGTCCGGAGTGTAAGGGGCTTGGGTTAAAAGAACGAATATCACCGAATTTATTAATTAAGGATGAAAATTTAACACTTAGAGAGGGGGCTTTAATTCCTACAACACCCTCGGGTTATATTGTATATTCGCAGGTAACTGTTGATGTATTAGACACGATATGTAAGGTGCATGGATTTAATATTGATATCCCGTGGAAAAACCTAAGTGAGGCTGATAAGAGAATAATTTTTTTTGGTAGTGATAAGATTAAGGTCCCCTTTGGTAAGCATACATTGGAATCAAGAATGAAGTGGTCGGGTATTACCGCAAAGCCGAGAGAGGAAGGATTTTATAAGGGTATCATCCCCATAATGGAGGAAATTTTAAAGAGGGATAGGAATAAGAATATTTTGAGATTTGTCAGTGCCGATGTATGTCCCTATTGTAAGGGTGAACGGCTTAATGAAACGGCAAGGGCAGTTTTTTTTAAGGATAAGAGAATTACCGAACTTAATAAATTGAGTATTTCAGACTTGAAAAATTTTTTTTCAAACGTCATTCCCCTAAGCAATGAGAAAGAAGTTTTTGATTCGATAAAATCGGCAATATTTAAGATAGTTGATAAACTTGAGAGTTTAGGCTTAGGTTATCTTTCATTGTCAAGAGAAACATCATCCCTATCGGGAGGAGAACTTCAAAGATTAAAATTGGCAACTCAAACAAGTTCAGATTTAAGCGGTATCTTATATGTATTTGATGAGCCCTCCATAGGACTTCACAGCAGGGATAATAATAGGCTGATAGACTTAATGGAAAATTTAAGGGATGAGGGCAATACGGTATGTGTTGTCGAGCATGATAAGGAAATAATGAAGCGTGCCGATAGAATTATAGATATCGGGCCGGAAGCCGGTGTTAAGGGCGGAAATATTCTCTTTAATGATTCTCCTGCCAATATAAGAAAGAATATCAAAGAGTATATGGATGCAAGTCATACGGCATCTTACCTTTTTGGAGCTAAAACAATTGGCAAGAATAGTAATATAATAGAGGATAATAAATGGATAAAAATTTCAGGTGCAAATAAATTTAATCTGAAAAATATAAATGTTAAATTTAAGATTGGAGCGTTAAACCTCGTTACGGGTGTCTCGGGTGCAGGAAAATCAACTCTTGTAAAAGGAGTACTCGGAACTTATGCTAAAGAATTTTTCAATGGCAGTGTTCCTAATGTTTCTAATAGTCCTAATATTTCTAATAATTTGGGCTTTGATAAAATCGAAGGTTTAGACCGTTTAGATGCAATTATAGAAATTGACAGTACACCGATAGGCAGGACGCCAAGAAGTAATCCGGCAACATATACGAATTTATTTAATCATATTCGTAATCTTTTTTCTAACCTGCCCATGGCAAAAAAAATGAAATTGAATAAGAGTCATTTTTCTTTTAATGTTAAAGGGGGGAGATGTGAGGCTTGTCAAGGAGCGGGTATTAAGTCAACGGGAATGTTGTTCTTAGGCGATGCAAAGATTATTTGTGATAAATGCGGGGGTAAGAGATTTAATGAAGATGTTCTCAGTGTAAGATATCGTGAGCATAATATATTTGATATTCTTGAGATGTCATTTGAACAGGCTTCAACGTTTTTCTCGGATATTCCTAAGATATACCGTATTGTTGACACCGTAAATAAATTGGGAATGGGATATATTAAGCTTGGGCAGGCTTCAACAACCCTGTCGGGAGGAGAGGCACAGAGGATAAAACTTGCTACCGAATTAAGTAAAAAGGTAAGGGGAAGAGCATTGTATATTTTTGATGAGCCAAGTATCGGTTTATCGGACTTTGATATTGCAATACTTTCAAACTCTCTATTTGCATTAATTAATCACGGACATACGGTTATAATGATAGAGCATAATCTTGATATTATAAAACTTGCGAATCATATTATTGATTTGGGACCGGAGAGTGGCAAGGATGGTGGAAATTTGCTTGTCTGCGGAACACTCAAAGAACTTATAAACTGCAAAAAATCATACACGGGAAGAGCCGTAAAAGAGTATAATTTGCAAAAATCCGACAGTATTGATAAGCCCAAAAAACTTGAAAGGCTTGAAAAAAGAAATATTGTAACCGATGAATTTATTGAACTTAAGGGAGTCACTACCAATAATCTTAAAAATATTTCAGTTAAAATTCCTAAGAATAAATTTACAGTTGTTACGGGTGTCTCGGGCAGCGGTAAATCTTCTCTTGTCTTTGATACCCTGTATGGCTTAGCTCATAAAAAATTCATTGAACGCCTGAGTATATATGCAAGACAATTTTTAAAATCATTGCCACCACCGGATATTGAAGAGAGTTACGGACTAACACCGTCAATCGGAATCGGGCAAAATATTCATATAAATAATTTACGCTCTACAGTCGGTACGGTCTCGGGAATATATGATATGTATAGATTGCTTTATTCGAGAGTGGGAATAAGATTTTGCTCTCAATGTAAGACAATATTAAATAATAATACCTGTGAGAATTGTGGCAATAGTGAAACATTTGAATTACTCTCCGATAGTTTTTCTTTTAATAATGTCAAGGGTGCCTGTGTGAGGTGTAAGGGCTTAGGTATAATTATCAGTACCTCGCCGTCTCTTCTTATAACAAATCCGAATTTGCCTCTTTTTGAAGGTGCTATGAACGGACATAAGACGGGAAAATTCTATGGAGATAGATACGGGCAGTATAGGGCAATTCTTTTTGAGGTGGGAAAGCTTAATGATATTGATTATTCAAAGCCTGTAAAGGAACTCGATAAGAGGGCATTGGAAATAGCATTATACGGAACCGGTGCAAAAAAATATAGTGTAAGATGGGACTATAAGAGAAAAAACAGAACAGGCTCATTAATGATGGAACAGGAGTGGAGAGGCTTTGTAAATCTCATTGACGATGAGTATGAACGCAAGAGTATGCAGGAGGGAGGTAAAAGAGTAAGAGCATTAATGCAAGAGATAGAGTGTCCCGAATGTAAGGGTGCTCGTCTAAATAAACATAGCCTATCCGTATTATTTCTTAATAAAAATATTTATGAACTGTCAACTTTATCCGTAAAAGAGTCTATTGCTCTCTTTAAGAAAAATGAAAGTATAATAAATTCAAATCCGGTAACAAAAATTTTAATAGGAGAGATAATAAGAAAATTATCAATAATAGAGGATGCCGGTTTAAATTATTTATCAGTAAACAGGAGAATTGATTCTATATCTCACGGCGAGTATAGGAGATTTCAATTGGCTGTTCAGACGGTTAACGGTTTACAGGATATGACTTATATACTTGATGAACCAACTCAGGGGCTTCATCCGAAAAATATAGATAAATTATTATCTCTTTTAACTAAGATAAAAAAAAACAATACCGTTGTTGCCGTTGAGCATGATATGAACGTAATTGCCTCCGCTGATTATATTATTGAGCTTGGACCAAGAGCAGGAAGTTCGGGCGGTCAACTCATTGCCGAGGGCAGTATTGATACGATTAAAAACATTCCCAAGTCAAAAATAGGCAAATACCTAAGAGAAAATACTCATTTTGCCAATAAACATCAATCAAAGAAATTAAAATCGGGATTTATATTGAAAGATATAAATATCAATAATATCAAGGGTATTGATGCTATTTTCCCCCGTGAAGGAATTATAGTCTTGACGGGCGTTTCGGGAAGCGGTAAGTCTTCATTATTATTTAAGGTTGTTTACGAATCATTAAAGAATAAAAAACCGGTTTTTTGCAAGTCTATTGAGGGTAATTATTATTTTGACGAGATTATAAGAATAAATCAATCTCCCGTTGGAAATACTCCCCTAAGTAATCCTGCAACATTTACGGGGATATTTGACAATATCAGGACCTACTTTGCAAGCTCCGAACAGGGAAAAAATTATAAACTTTCTAAACAGGCTTTTTCTTTCAATTCAAAAGACGGGCAGTGTAAGACTTGTAAGGGAATGGGGAAATTAAAAGTCTCAATGGATTTTTTAGCCGATATTTGGACGATCTGTGAGGATTGTAAGGGCTCAAGATATAAGAAAGAGGTATTGCAATGCAAGGTAAACGGGCTTAATATATCTCAAGTATTGGATTTAACAATAGATGAGGCGAAAAATTATTTTAAAGAAGTCAGTGAAATTGAGACTAAATTAGAACAGTTAAGAGATATCGGTTTAGGGTATTTAAAACTTGGTCAGGGATTAAATACGCTCTCGGGTGGCGAGGCACAGAGGTTGAAAATTGCAAGAGAGATAATTAATTCAAAGGATAATAAAAAAGAAAAATTATTTATATTGGATGAGCCTACAACGGGATTACATTTTGAAGATGTTAAAAACCTGATTGATTTGTTTGAAAAACTCTCACTTCAAAATCATACCTTAATCATAATTGAACACGATATGAGTATAATAAGTATTGCCGACCATATAATAGATATGGGACCCGAAGGCGGAAATTGCGGTGGTAAGATAATTGCAACAGGCACTCCTCAGGAAATAATAAAGAGTAAAAGCTCTCATACCGGAAGATATTTAAAAAATTTTAGGAATTTTCTGAATTGCAAGAATATTGGAATTTAGGTACAATATTCATATGAAAATGTTCTATAAAATTAAAGATACTGTATTAAGCAAGTTTACGATTATTGACTCAATTATTATGTTTTTCTTTTTTATGGTATCACTTATGAGTCGATTTTGGCTTTTGCCGAATATAAGTACCAATGTGTTTCGAGGAATTCCAAATATCTACTCGTGGATGGCACTTTGGAATTGCAGAGTCTTAGATACTCTTAATTTCTCTACTTATTGGACAAGTAACGCTATGTTTCCCTATCATAATTCACTTGCATTTTCAGAGAGTATGATGGGTTTTGCTCCCTTTATTTATCCTATATGGAAAATTACCGGCAATCCTGTTTTAACAATAAATATTTTGTCTATTTTATTATTGTGGTTATGTGCAAGTATTACATATTTTGTATTAAGAGCATTTAAGTTTGACAGGTATTCATCAATAATAGGTTCTCTTATCTTTGCGTTTTATCCATGGGTTCTAAAACTTTCTTCGCTTGGCAGGTTTCATATGCAAGGATTAATATGGCTACCTATAATTATATATGTCAATTATAAATTCTGGCAAAATGGGAAGAAAAAACATCTTATAATCTTTTTTGTTTTTTTTCTATGGACTTTTTTATTCAGTTTGTATTATGGGATTTTTCTTACTGTTTTTATAGGTATATGGAACTTTATATGGTTTTTTTATGAGAGAAAATTATTTAGTCTTAAAAAGATTTTATTTTGGGCATTAACTGTGTTTATGGTGTGGCTTGTTATGTTGCCTGTCTTTTTAGTTTATCATCAGGTTTCTTCGGGAATGGGCGTAGAAAGATCCTTAGAGAATCAAGTGCAATATACGGGAAATGTATGGAGTTGGCTTACTATTCCCGATGAAAATTGGCTTTGGGGACAAAAGATAAAATTTCTTCCTCGTGGTTCAAGGGACGGTATAATTGAAAACTTTATATTTCCGGGATTTGTCGTAGCATTTCTTTTTATATTTGCTTTCTTTTTTAAAAAATTCCCCAAATGGTTGAATAGTCTGAAATGGACTTCGTTTAGTATTTTTATATTGGCAATTGGTCCTTTTATGCTTGGTATTCCGTGGAAGGTGCCAATGCCATTTACACTTTTATGGTATATATTTCCACCGTTAAAAGCAACACGGAATCCACATAGACTGGCTGTCTTTGTCGTTCTATGTATTGCATTTATGGTTGCATTTATGCTCAATTACTTAAATAAGAAAAAAAAAATATCAAAAATTATAAAAGTCTTATTGATAAGTATGATTTTAATAGAGACGATAACCGTAGAAAAGGCAACCAAGGCAATAGGAAAAACAACACCGTTAATTTATAAAGTCCTAAATAAAGATAAACAACCTCATACACTTGTTGAGTTACCTATGAATATTAAGACAAATCTTAGAGCCTTAACCTTCTCTTCTTTTCATTGGCAGAGAATAATAAACGGTTCTTCAAATTATTGGCCGCCTTTATTGGGATATTTAGATAGAGAGCTAAGGGCATTCCCCTCCGATTACACGATACAATTATTACAAGCCTTATCCGTTGATAGAATAATTGTTAATGAAAAACAATACTTTAAAAATAAACGAGTTTTAATACTTAAAAAATTGATTGAAAATAATAAATTTACATTTCTTGGCAGGTCCTTTGGACGTTCTATTTGGAGTTTAAGTAGTGGAGATAAATTTATTGAGTTTAATCCGAAAAAGCATATAATGTTTTCGTTATTGCCTAATTCGGATAAAGGTAAAAGGGAAGTGAATATTATTATACCGATTGCCGAGCACAATATAGTATTTAATTACAGAGCACCCTTTCATTCTCAATTTCTGTCGTCAAAAAAATGGTGGATAGAACTGGAAACTATGAATAAAGACGGTAAATGGGTATTAACAAAAAAAGTTGAATGGAAAGCACCCCCAATTTTTTCTAAAAAGAATTATAAACTAAAAATGTTATTTAATATAAAAGAAAACCCAACTAAAAAAATCAGAATATACCTTAACATTTTCGACAACAAAATACAGTTAAAAAGATTTATTGGTACAAAATAAGCACCATGAGCATTTGTTTTTTCGATTGATATACATATATATTAAGACGTTTTATCTCTAATAATACTTTTTTTATTATGATATTAACTAATTATCATTATGGAAATAGGCGTTAATTTAGGTTTGTTTTGTGCGGCTTTAATTGGCGAAAAGACTGCCTCAAAAAAAGTTTTAAATATTTTAAACAAAATAACTGACTATAAAAGAACAGATATAGCCCCCCCCCCAAGCTAAGAAAACGTTTCTACAATATTCTATACGGCATTTTAAACCATTTTTACGACCCATTTATAACATTCTATTCTTTGCAATTCCTAAGATTCAACGTTCAACTTCTTATCTTCAACCTGTCATTTGCATTTTGCCACTTTCAACTTGTAACTTGCAACTTTACTTAGACAACCATATTTTATTTTAAAAAGTATTTTTTTCTTGTTTATAATTGGAGCTTTTATTAGTTCATTTAACAATTTATTAAATGCTCCTAAAATACTTTTTTTATATATTCTACCCTCTTTTATTGCAAACAGACTGTTTTTGCATTCAATAGGTATGGAAAGAACTAATATTTATTTAATAAAGCAATTATATTCCTCAGTTTCTGATTTTTTGATAAAACGTGCTAAACTAAATGTGCTTGCATCTTCTTTTTTAATTATTCCAATATGGTTTATATGTTTTCTGCTATTTCCGGACATTATTTCTATTAAAACTATAGGGAGGATTCCATTATTATTTATAAATTTAATTATATCCGTGTTTTTTCTAACAGTATATTCAGCATTTTTTGCAATTTTTAAAGAAGAAGAAACTACCAATAAAAACAAAAGTTTTGGTGTAAAACCGGTATCAATTTTTTTATACTATATTTTTTCATTACCAATACCTATCTTTTTTTATTTAAGCGATATATTCTTGCACATAAATTTATATCCATTACAAATACTCAAATTTATGGGGTATTCTTTTTTAATATCAATTATTTTGTTTTTTGCCTTTTGGCATTTTGGTATAAAAAAATTAGAAAATTTATAATTTGTGTTTAGAATTGAGTCTTTTTCGATAATTACTAATTCAAGAACTTTTTAATTCAAATCCTTTCCCCTTCCGAGTTAGCTCGAATTAGAA
>CAYOTE010000095.1:0-8733 GCA_964406785.1 uncultured Clostridia bacterium | reverse complement strand
TTTGATTTTCCATATTACTGTCATTTCCACAAAAAAGTTCAATATAATTGTTTATATTTTTCTTTTATCATCCAGTAACCTCCTATTCACAAAAATCATACATCAAGCCTTTATTATACTCTTATTTAAAAAATAATTCATCTTTCTTTAATTGATTATTTGGAATATATTTTGAATTTTTCAATGTTTTTTGTGTTTTGAATGATGTGTTTTTATGTGTTTTTTCTATATTTCTATTGTATTTTTGTTGGATTTTGTTTTGTTTAATGTATTATTAGGGCAAACACATAGGTTTGCCCCTACATATTTGTTATGGGTGATTTAATTTCTAACAATCTTGCTTTCCGTCCATGATTTTCCCCATCAAGGTCTTTATTAGAGCATAACGGCAAAAAAAAGTAAAAAAAAAGTTTCAGGGGATAACGATTATTGACATTTAGCGGTAAAGCACATAGAATATTTTTTATTGGGTTTGACTTAGTAGATGTTATGTAATGTTATGCAATAAAAAATAAAAGAATAAAAGGAGAAAAAGATGAAGAAATTTATTTTAGTAATTTTAATGAGTTTTGTGCCGTTTTATTTTTGTACGGCAAGTAATAGTGAAATAAAAAAGGAGGTAACAAAAAAAATGAAACATGAAGTTAAAAAAGACATTAATCCTTTTTTTACCGAATTCAATACACCATTTGGTGTTCCGCCTTTTAATAAGATAAAGGTCAGTCACTATCTTACGGCAATAAAAGAGGGTATTAGAAGACAGGAGTTAACGTTAAAAGAAATTATTAATAATAAAAAACCGGCCACCTTTGCAAATACGATAGAGGCATTAGAAAGCAGTAATAAGATGTTGACTCGTACAAATAATACATTTAGTATTATGCTCTCGTGTATGACAAATGAAAAAATGCAAAATGTAGCAAAGCAAATAGCTCCTTTACTGTCAAAAAATAGAGACAGTATTAATCTAAATGCAAAACTCTTTGCAAGAATTAAGGCTGTGTATAATCAAAAAGATAAATTAAAACTGACGACTGAGCAGGCTAAATTATTAGATGATTATTATAAGGAATTTGTAAGGGGCGGTGCTAATTTAAAGGGTGATAAAAAAGAACAGTTTAAGGCAATAAACGAAGAACTTTCGGTATTGGAATTAAAGTTTGGTGATAATGTATTAAAAGAAATAAATAATTTCAAAATGGTTATAGACAAAAAAGAAGATTTAGCCGGACTTCCTCAATCCAGTATTGATGCTGCCGCAGAAACAGCAAAAGAAAATAATCTTAAGAGTAAGTGGATGTTTACAATTCAAAAACCCAGCTTGATTCCTTTTTTACAGTATTCAAAAAAACGAAACTTAAGAGAGAAGATGTTTAAGGCATATATTAATCAGGGTAATAATAATAATGATTTTGACAACAAAAAAATCCTATTAAGAATTCTCGCATTACGAACAAAGAAGGCAAATCTTCTTGGCTATAAATCATTTGCACATTTTAAAATTGATAATAATATGGCAAAAACACCGGAAAAAGTTGAAAAATTCTTGATGGAGTTATGGAAGCCGGCTTTAGAACTTGCAAAAAAAGAGAGAAAAGAATTACAGGATATTATTAATAAAGAGGGTAATAAGTTTAAGTTACAGGCTTGGGATTGGTGGTATTATGCGGAAAAGCTAAAGGATGAAAAATACGCACTAAGTGATGAGTTATTAAGACCTTATTTTAAATTGGAAAATGTAAGAGACGGAGCCTTTGCCGTTGCACATAAATTATACGGATTAACCTTTACCGAGTTAAAAGATGTCCCAACCTACCATAAGGATGCAAAGGTATTTGAAGTTAAAGATGCAGGCGGCTCTCATATAGGTATTTTTTATGCTGATTATTTCCCCCGTGCAAGTAAGAGAGGCGGGGCTTGGATGAGTGCATTTAGAAAGCAATCGAATAGAAACGGTAAAATGATTCGTCCTGTAATTTCCAATAATGGAAACTTCTCAAAACCTACAGCCGATAAGCCTTCTCTTTTAACATTTGAAGAGGTACATACACTTTTTCATGAATTCGGACACGCTCTCCACGGGTTACTTTCTCAATGTACATACGAAAAAACTTCAGGAACAGACGTTGCCTTGGATTTTGTTGAATTACCTTCACAAATTATGGAAAATTGGGCATCTCAACCTGAGGTTCTTAATATGTACGCAAAGCACTATAAAACAGGAAAGGTGATTCCTCAAACATTAATTGACAAGGTTAAAAAGGCAAGTCTGTTTAATCAGGGTTTTGCAACTGTTGAGTACCTTGCAGCCTCTCTATTGGATATACAATGGCATAAACTTACAAATACTTCCGGCGTCGATGTTAATAAGTTTGAGAATGATTATCTAAATAAGATTGGGCTAATTCCTGAAATCGTATCACGTTATAGGTCAACTTTCTTTAACCATATTTTTTCAAGTATGTACTCTGCCGGATATTATAGTTATATATGGGCTGAGGTTTTAGATGCCGATGCCTTTGCAACCTTTAAAGCCAAAGGGATTTTTGATAAAACAACAGCTACATCATTTAAAAAAAACATCTTGGAGAGAGGCGGTACTGATGATGCAATGAAATTATATAAAGCTTTTCAAGGCAGAGAACCCAAGGTAGGACCTCTCTTAAAAAAACGTGGTTTAAAAAAATAATTTAAAAAAGTATCAAAATATAATGTATAAAAAGAGGTTATTATTATTTTTTAATAGCCTCTTTTATAAGAGTTGTAACTGCGGCCGTAAGTTGAGTAAATGAGTATGGTTTTTCTATAAAACTTACGTTATTATAGTTTAAAGATTTTTTTAAGCGTTCGTCTTTTTTAAAACCCGAAGTAAGAAGCACTACGACTTCTGAATTGTGTTTTCTAATTTCATCAAGAACCTTATCTCCTGATTTTTTTGGCATCATAAGATCAAGTATTACAAATTTAATATTATTTTGATTTTTAACAAACATTTCAACACCCTCATCGCCGTCTTTTGCCATTAAAATATTAAATCCCATTTCAGATAATATTTCAGCTGCAACCTTTCTCATTATAGATTCATCGTCCACAACCAAGGCATATCCACTACAGGATAAAGCAATATTATTTTTACTATCTTCTTTATTATTTATTGCCAAATTATTTATTTTAGGAAAATATAAAGAGAACTTGGAACCCTTATCTACTTCAGAGTAAATATTAACAAAGCCATTATGCTGTTTGATAATATTATATACCATTGAAAGTCCTAATCCCGTACCTATACCCTTTTCCTTAGTTGTGAAGAAGGGATCAAATATTTTTTCTTTAACAGACGCTGTCATACCTATGCCATTATCTTGCACATATAATTCCCAATATGTAATTTCTCTTGCATCTGAAAACTTTTCACAAAACTGTTTATCGGCACTAAAACTTCTCAACCCTATTTCCAATATACCGCCCCAACTGACTTCTTTTTTTTTCATAAGAGTCATTGCATGTGAACTATTTATAGCCAGATTTAGTAAAACCTGCTCAATTTGATTGGTATCGGCTTTAATAATTGCCGGTAATCTGGAATAAGAGGTTTTTATTTTTATACTCTTATCAAAGGTTGTTTTACATATCTTTATAACATTTTTAATTGTATTGTTTAGATTAAGAGGTATTAAAGATAACTCTTGCTTTCTTGACATTGATAGTAATTGTTTTACAAGATTTGTTGCTCTGTCTGCTGACATACTTATGTTATTAAGGTATTCATCTAAACTTTTTTTAGTAAAATTATTATTATTTTTCTTTATTTTAATAATTGATAATGTACCTATTATGCCTCCGAGTACATTATTAAAATCATGAGCTAAACCACCGGCAAGAGTTCCCACTATTTCCATTTTTTGTGCCTGCCTTAACTCTTCTTCCAATAGCTTTCTTTTCGTAATGTCGTCTAAGATTATAACGGCTCCTTTTTCTCTTTTATCCGTTAAGGGGAAAATAGTTAACTCCATATATCTTTTTTTTTCATTTATCAGAAGAGGTAACATTTCTTTTTTGATATTTCTATCTTGTAAAGAGTTAATAATTACATTTTCAAAAGGAGCAATAGAGGGAAATATTTTCAAAAGTTTATTTCCTAAAGCTTGTTTTGCCTCTATATCCGTGATTTTAATAGCAGCATTATTCCATTGAGTAATATATTGTTCTTCGTTAATACCGATTAGAATAGACGGCATTGAATTGATTGTATTGCTTAGAAAATCCTTTAGTTTCAAAATATTTTTCTCTGCTTTTTTCCGTTCTCTTATTTCATTTTTTAAATTCCCGATTGTTTTCTTTAATTTCTTTGAAAGATTATTAAATGTTTCAGCCATCTTACCAAATTCATCATATCTAAATATTATTGCCTCTCTTGTACCGGATGTATCAAAATTATTTATTGTTTCAATTAAATTATTTATCGGTTTCATAATTGTTTTTATTAAGATGTAAAAAATTAAAAAAGAAAAAAAAACTCCTATAAAAATCAATAAAGAACTAATATATATTGTTTTTTTACTGTTAGAGCTCATTTCTAACAGAGCTTTTTCAAATTCTTGCTCATAATTTGAAAAAGTCTTATCAATAAGAGACTGTAACTCTTTTTCAAGAGTATAATATAGTTTTAATGTGTCAGGATGCTTAGAAATACTTGCATCGTGCATATAAGTTGAAACTCTCAATGAAAGTACATAGAACTGTTGAAAAATTTCTCTGATATTTTCAAGTATATTCTGCCTATTATCTCCATATTCAATTATTACATCAATGTTTTTATAGAATTCTATCGCTTTTTTATCAACTTTTATTTTTAATATTTTGTTATTTTCCGATTTATTTCTATTTAAAACGTCCAAAAGTATTTCTTTAATTAAGAATTTTGCGTTTTGAGAGTTTTTTTCTATTGTAAACATTTTGCCTGAAACAATATCCAACTGTTTTTTATAATTAATTTGAAGAAAATAATTCAGTATTCCTATAACTACAAAACTTAATATAATAAAAATAAAACTGAAAATTAATTTTTTTCTTATGCTCATTTCGAAACCTTCATAAATGATATTATAATCCATTTTGGTATTTTTATTTTTTTTTTAAGCATTACATAATCTTCCTTATTATAATTCATAATTACTGATTTTGTTTGATTTGTTTTGTCCAATGCATCGTATAAAATCTTTTTTATACTCGAATTTACAAATTGTACAGGTCGCTTATATTTGTGAATTATAGGTTCAAGTTTTACGTCGGATGTGTAGAATTTTTTTTCCATACCCATAATACCGAATAATTTATAACAACTTTTATTAACCGTAATAATATTATGAGGTGGAAACATAACAAGCATTGGTGTTTTTGAGCTTTTTATTAATCGTTGGTATATATCGGGTATAGAGATGTCAATTGAGACCTGATATTGAGGTATATTTTTAATCTTAATATATTGGGAGAAAGAAGTAACATATCCCGTACCCATAACATCAAGATATGGTAACGACCACGATGTATTTCCCTTCTTTTTAAAACCTCTACGTAGAAACTGATTAAAATTGTTTTTCTGTGGAATATATATTGAAAAGTTTATATAAGGATGTGACATAATAATATTTTTATGAGAAATTAGAAAAACAGAATTATAGCAATACTTGTTTAATGTAGCTTTTTGTAAATTTTTATCAAAATTTTCAAGAAAATAGAGCTCTTGCATAATATTTTTATTATTGTCGTAACCTGAATACCAAATAGAACAGTCATTTTTATTCTGTTTGTTATAATAAACAACATTATCAAATAGCAAGAATCTCTTATGTGGAATATTTTTTGCTAATATGGGCGTATTTTCATTTTTAATTACAATCTCTTTTATTTCATCATATAGTTTATTTAAGTGTATAGTAGATATTTTAAAACAAGTATTTATTTGCATTGCCAATATATCCATTTCTTTTTCTATTTTTTTTTTATTGTTATTTTTACAATAATTAAAAAACATCATGGATAGTAAAATAAAAATAATATATCTTGTCATTTTTATTTTCATAAATATATTATAAAAAAAAATAAAAAAAAACACACGTTTAAACCTGAAATTTTTATCAAAGTCTACTGCAATGTCCAATAAGTCCATTCTAACTGCGTTAAGCTCAATCATCTTCATTTCAAAATAGTGAGACTATGTTTCACTCGCCTCAATCGCTTAACTTGTTATAATAGACTTCTTGGACATTTCGCTACAATTTTGATGAAAAATCAAGGTAATACCTTTACTTAATGGGTAATAAAAGGTACAATAGGATGCAAATTATTGTAGCTAACATATTGTTAGTTTGATAACAATAAAGTGGGGGTGTTATGAAAACGAAAGTATTAATTTTATTTTATATTTTAGTTTTTTTGAGTACTTGTTTAATTGCCGGAGAACAGTTAATTGGCAAGCAGAAAAAAAAAGAATTGCGATTAGGTGGTATTACCGGATTTATATTGGACAAAGATACTCATTCTCCTGTCATGGGAGCCGTTATAGACTTAATTAACACTCATGCGATGAAATGTATTTCGAATGAAAACGGTAGATTTCATATAGATAACATTGTTGTGGGTAATTATAAAATACAAATATGTCTTGAAGGTGCTCAACCTATAATTAAAACTGATATTATAGTTCGTTCCAACAGGATAACTCATCTTGAAATTTATTATGACTTAACACCAATGATAAAGGAAGAAATAAATGTTACCGCAAATTATTTTGAAACTCAAAACAATACTACTCAAAATGAGATTAGTCTTTCCAATGAGGAGATTAGAAGGACTGCCGGCGGTGCAGGTGATGTTAGTCGGACAATTTCAGCACTTCCGGGTGTTATTCAAGTTAATGATATGATGAACGGGTTGGTTGTTAGAGGTGGTAATCCCTCTGAGAATAGTTTTTATATTGATAATATTGAGATTACCAATATTAATCATTATCCTTCGCAGGGTAGTTCTACCGGAACAATTGGCTTGCTTAACAATGATTTTATACAGGATGTTAATTTTAGTGCTGGTGGTTTTAAATCGTTGTATGGTAATAAATTATCATCTGTGATGGATATTAGATTCAGAGAGGGTGATAGAGAGAGATTTGATATGCAGTTTGATTTTAATATGGCTGGTTTCGGTGGCATAATAGAAGGTCCTCTGGGAAAAGACGGTTCTTTCATGCTTTCTGGAAGGCGTAGTTTTTTGGATTTTATTTCAAATATTATAGGAGATGCTTTGGTAGCTGTACCCCGATATGGAGATGTTCAAGGTAAGATCGTTTATGACATATCCAAAAATCATAGGTTAGAAATCTTGGGAATTTGGGGTGATGATACTATTAATTTTGAAAAAGAAAAAATGATGAGTAAGGAAAATGAATATATGTACGGATATATGAAGAGTAAAGAATATACTATCGGTGCAAATTGGGTTTGGCTATTGGGGAAAAGTGGCTATTCGGAGACCTCATTGTCATATAATTCATTAAACTATGATGGCAAATTCAGTAGTCTTTTAGATGATAAACTGTTTTTTACTAATAAATCAATTGATGGCAAATTGTCTGTTAGGAATGTAAACCATTTTTATCTTAATGATAATAATAAAGTAGATTTTGGAATAGAGTTCAAACGACTATATACAGATTATAATTATTTTGTTCCGGGAAGAGTTGATTCAATTGGTAACCAGATGCCGGATTTTTCAAAAAATATGTCTTTAAATTCTAATATTTATAGCAGTTTTATCAATTATAATTTCAAAGGGTTAAAACCATTATGTTTTGATTTAGGAATAAGAACCGATTATTTTGCATATAATGAAAACTTTAATTTGTCTCCTCGATTCACAGTGAATGCACAACTATCAAACCGTTTAAAAATTTATGGGACATATGGCATATATTATCAGAATCTGCCTTTATTAATTTTATTTCAAAATATTAACATGAAAGCCTTAAAAACGCCTAAGTCATTCCAATATTTACTGGGTGCAAAGTACAATTTGGCAGATAGTGTTCAATTGACCGTGGAAGCCTATGATAAAGAATATAGAGATTTTCCTGTAGATAGCTCGATACCGAATTTTTTTTTTCTGGATAAAGCTATGTCAGATTTTGAAGGTACTTTATTCAATGAGAGAAATAATTTGACTGATACCGGTTCAGCTTATGCAAGAGGGTTTGAAGTAACCCTGCAAAAAAAATTAAAATCAAAATTGTATGGTTTGATAAATGTCGGTTTTTCCAAGACCAAATATAAGACTTCGGATGGCAGTTGGATAGATCGTATATATGACAATAGATTTGTTTTTGCTATTCAAGCCGGTTATAAGTTTAATAAAAGCACTGAAGTTAATGTCAAATGGTCATATGTTGGTGGTCTGCCCTATACTCCGTGGAATATTGAAGCCTCAAAAAAGGTTAATAGTGGTATTTACGACAAAACTAAGATAAATCAATTGAGACGACCGGATTATCACAGCTTAAATATTCGTATGGATAGGCGCTATTATTTTAAAAAGTGGAGTTTGGTGACTTATGTAAGTATATGGAATGTTTACAATAGACAGAACTATGGTTTCAGCGAATGGGATAACTATCATAACAGGAATAAAATTACTTACCAATGGGGAATTCTGCCTATCGGAGGTCTGGAAATAGAATTTTAA
>CAYOTE010000094.1:0-8870 GCA_964406785.1 uncultured Clostridia bacterium | reverse complement strand
TAGTCCTCGACACGTTCAAGGTAATTCGACCAAAGGGAGGATTGCCTTGAACGTACGTGTATAGTTATTGTTCTTATACCGCCAAATTGGGTGGATAAACGCAACTCCGAAGGAATCAATGAAGTTAATTGTTTATATTTTTCTTTTATCATTCATTAGCCTCCTATTTAAAAAAACCATCCATCAAGGCTTTTATTATACGCCTATTTAATAAATAATTCATCTTTTTTTCGATTTAATGTGTTATTAGGGATATATTCTGAAATTTTCAATATTTTTGCGTTTGTTTAATATATTATTAGGGCAAACACATAGGTTTGCCCCTACCTGTTGTGGGTGATTTTTTTATATTTCTAATAATTCCTCGCTTTGAAAACTAAAATATTCATTCTTAAAACATTCCTATTCAAAAATCATCAAATAGGCTACCGCCGTTAGGGGTTTTACCTGTTTTAACAAATATGTTTGTATCTCTCATAAAACTTCTATTGACAGGTATTAGAGCCTGTTTTTTAAATTAAATAAATCCATTTCTCTACTACCTTATCAACAGTATTTATTAAAGCATAAATAAAAAAAAATGTAAAGAGTGTTCGCTTTGCTTAAAATTTCAGGTTTAACCATTTTATTGATAAAATAGAGAATCAAATAGTAGGATTTATTTTATTAATACTTTATTCATTACTTTATCATATCTGCTGTCCATACAAACACTTAGGTCTGTTGTTATAAACTTTCCATTTAAAAATAGGCTGAAAATTGTTGCCGGACTTGGTGCCGATTGAGCCTCTTGAGCTATACTCAAAAGTTGTGTTTTGAGCAAAAGGAGTGGTGTATGCTAAACTTTAAAAATAAACTAATAATTTTATTAAAAAGGAGGCATACACCACATACGAGATTGTACATTAAAAGAGACAGAAAGTCTATTAACAAAAACATTAGAAGAGATTGCGAGGGAAGGAGCACAAAAGATACCAGATAAGCATTTATGCATTTTTTAACATCAGGGTGTTTAGTAATGGTGTTCTTTACATCTTCACTTTTTAACGCAACATAATCCCTTGAAGTTTCCCTGAACAGGGCATCACGCAAAGCAGGAAAGGCTTGCCAGTATTTATCCAGCTCACTTAATCCTTTTTTGGGGATTGTACCAAACATAGAGGAGTAAATATCCCGGTTTTCTGCATTTTATGATGAGTCTACATATCTTGAATATTAAGGTTATAGGTGCTCTTTTTTAACTCTTGAGCATAATATTTAATGTTGTTTTCATCATCTATATGTTTTGCAACACTATTGCCAATATTAATAAGCAATGAACCTGAGCCGCTTGTGAGGTCATAAATCTGTATCTCTTTTTTATCCTTTAAATGTTGAGCAACCATTTCAGACATTAAAATAGAAACTTCGTGAGGGGTATAGAACTCCCCCTGCATTTTTTATTATACATCTATTCAAATAAATCATCAATCAAATTTCAGGGGAATTTATTAATGCGTTTTTCGGTTGTTTTTTATGGTTAAATCGAGTAAAGTATGTGATAGAGGAATTGATTATTAATGAATGAATTGGTTAAAAATATTTTTCCGCTTGCCGATAAATTAAGACCTGATAGTATTGATTTATTTGAGGGGCAGTCTCATCTTATAGATGATGGAAAAATTATTAGAAATTTTATTGATAAGGGGATATTAAGCTCTCTAATATTATGGGGACCTCCGGGAATAGGTAAGACTACTCTTTCTCGATTACTTGTGAAGAGTACGGGTTATCCTTCAATTGAATTTTCGGCTGCCGTGTCAAAAATTGCTGAAATTCGTGAGGTTATGAAGGAGGCTGAAAAGACAAAAAAACAAACGGGAAAGCCGTTAGTTCTCTTCGTTGACGAGATTCACCACTTTAACCGTCATATGCAGGATGCCTTTTTGCCCTTTGTTGAGCGAGGCGATATTATTTTACTTGGGACAACTACGGAAAATCCGGCATATAAGATTAGTCGTGCTTTGCTTTCAAGAATTAAAATTTTGGAATTATTTTCCTTAACCGATGATAATTTAAAAAATATACTAAATAAGGGACTTGAGTATATTAACCAAGTTGCAAACACAAAAATAAAATTACCCGAAAATGTATCAAATCTCATCATCAATTATTCGGCAGGAGACAGTAGAAGACTTCTTAATTTACTTGAGGTGATTTTTTCCAATCTAAATAATAAAGATGAAGTTAATATGGATATGATTGATGATGTCATCTCAAATAAGATTGCAGGATATGACAGGACGGGGGATGACAGGTACGGATTGATATCGGCATATCATAAGAGTGTAAGAAACTCGGATATAGACTCTTCTCTTTTTTGGCTTCATAAGATGATGAAGGGCGGGGAAGATCCTCATTTTCTATTGAGGAGAATGATTAGAATATCGGCTGAGGATATTGGCTTTGCCGATCCCGAAGCCCTTGCTCTTTGTTTAAGAGGAAAGGAGGCTTATGATTTTCTCGGTTCTCCCGAAGGTGATATCTTTTTAACTCAAATAACAATTTATCTTGCATCAGCTCCAAAGAGCAACTCGATTTATTTAACCGATAAAAAAATGTCGGATATAGTTGAAAAAAACAATAAGGTTAATATTCCCTTGCATATCATAAATCCTTCAAATTTTATTTCAAAAAAAAAGGGAGCCGGAAAGAAATATCTTTATGCACATGATTTTGCAGAAAAAACTACAGGTATGAATACCATGCCCGAAGAGGTAAAGGAAAAAGATTTCTACATTCCGAATAATTTAGGCTTTGAAAAAAAAATAAGAGAGAGGATAGAGTATTGGAAAAGAATAAAAAACGAATTAATAAAAAAATCAGAGTAAATATATTATTAATTATTATAATTATCTTTATCAGCTCATGCAGTACATATAAGTATAAGGTTGACTCTGAGAAAAACGAAACCTATAATCTTTTACGTCTAAAGGTTAAGTATTCGGATATTAATAATAGGTACAGCGGAAAGATATTAATATTAAAACAGAATGACAGTAAAAAAATTTTTATTTTAAATCCCTTGGGACGAATATATTTTAAACTTCTCTTAAGGGGAGAAAATACGACGGCAATATACGTTAAGAAAAAAAAATATTGGACAGGTTTTTTTAACG
This sequence comes from uncultured Clostridia bacterium, assembly GCA_964406785.1. GTDB lineage: Bacteria > Acidobacteriota > Aminicenantia > UBA2199 > UBA2199 > JAOZTV01. The sequence continues at coordinate 5,712 of CAYOTE010000094.1, read as the reverse complement.
AATTTATAAGAAAAATATGGGGTATAAGTATTGAATTTGACATCTTATACAAGATTATTGTTTTTGGACAAACTCCCGATAATAAAAACAATGCTTACTCTGCAAAAATAAAAACAATAAATGATGAGGATGGCAAGCCTGAAATTATTGAAATTAGAAAGAACAATATTTATCTTAGATTTAAAATTATTAAAAATGAAATGAAAAAAGGTAAAATAAATTTCAAAACAGATATGGGTAAATTTTATAAGACTGAGTTGAATGAATTATTTGAAAAAAGTTGACAAAACAGCGTGTTTATTAGTATATTAAGCATTTAATATTGAATTAAATAAAACTTTTTTAAACAATAAAGGAGAAAATATGGGGTTTAAGATTATTGTATTAGCAAAGCAGGTACCAGATACAAGAAACGTTGGTAAAGATGCTATGCGTGCTGACGGTACCGTAAACAGAGGTGCCTTATCGGCTATATATAATCCTGAGGATCTTAACGCTCTTGAACAAGCGTTATTAATTAAGGATAAATTTAAAGATACCGAGATAACACTTTTAACAATGGGACCGCCAAGAGCTGCTGATATTATTAGAGAGTCACTTTACAGAGGAATTGACAGGGGATATTTAATTACCGATAGAAGATTTGCCGGTGCCGATACTCTTGCTACATCTTATGTTATTTCAAAGGCTATTTTAAAATGTTCGCCTTATGACATTATTCTTTCAGGCAGACAGGCTATTGACGGAGATACCGCACAGGTTGGTCCGCAAACGGCAGAAAACTTAGGCATTCCTCAAATTACCTATGTCGAAGAAATTCAAGATTTAGACAGTAAGAGCATACAGGTAAAGAGACGTTTGGAAAGAGGTGTTGAAGTTGTTAAAGCTAAATTACCCGTGTTAATTACGGTTCATGGCTCAGCGGAAAAATGCAGACCTAAAAATGCAAGGCTCATGATGAAATATAAGTATGCAAAGACAAAGACAGAATTACAGGCAGTAAACGAAGATTATTTAAACTCTTTTAAGGAGAGACCTTATTTAAACATAGAGGAGTTAAATCTTGATGACCTTCAATGTGATATGGAGCGAGTAGGGTTAACCGGCTCGCCGACAAAGGTAAAAGCCATTGAAAATGTTGTTATTAAAGGTAAAGAGTCTAAAAGGCTTTCATCGAGTAATCGTGATATTAAAACTTTAATAAATGCTCTTATAGAGAGCAAGGTAGTAGGATAATGGAAAACATATTAGTTTATTGTGAATTAGAAGAAAATGTCGTTTCAGATATAAGTTTGGAACTCTTATCAAAGGGAAGAAAATTAGCTGACAATCTCGGTTGTAAATTAGAGGCTGTTTTAATAGGAAATAATATTTCGAAAGTACCTGAAAAAATCTTTCCATACGGAACCGATACTATTTATATTGCTGATGACAGTAGGTTATCACCGTACTCAACAATGCCTCATACGGCTATTTTAGTTGACGTAATTAAAAAAGAAAAACCTCAAATTGTGCTTGTGGGTGCAACTTCGGTAGGAAGAGACCTCGGACCAAGAGTTTCAGCAAGGTTAAGAGTCGGGCTTACTGCGGACTGTACAAATCTTGTAATTGGTGATTATACGGACAATAAAGCGGGTAAAGAGTATAAAAATCTCTTATATCAAATAAGACCTGCCTTCGGTGGTAATATAATTGCAACAATTGTTAATCCTGATACAAGACCTCAAATGGCAACGGTTAGAGAGGGTGTTATGAAGCAGGAAATTACCTCTAATTCTTATAAAGGCAAGATAAATAAAATTGACGTTAATTCAATTCTTAACAAGGACGACATATTAATTGATATAATAGAGAGACATATAGAGCCGAGAAAGATTAATTTAGCCGGAGCTCAAATAATTATTGCCGGTGGTTTCGGAGTGGGGTCAAAAGAAAATTTTGCCCTATTAAAAGAATTTGCCGATCTTATTGGCGGTGAGCTTGGTGCTTCAAGGGCAGCGGTCGATTCGGGTTATGTTGAGCATGAAAGACAGGTTGGACAAACCGGTATAACGGTAAGACCGAAATTATATTTTGCCATTGGGATATCGGGTGCTATTCAGCATACGGCAGGAATGGATAAGTCAGCTCAAATAATTTCAATTAACTCGGATCCTGACGCTCCAATTCATAAAATTGCAGACTATGCTATTATAGGCGATTTTAACGATGTAGTACCAAAAATGATAAAATTTTATAAGGAACAATCAAAATAGAGGTAAATATGGCTAATTTTTATACAGATAATAATGATTTGGTTTTTCATCTGACAAATCCAAAGATGGAACGAATAGTAAAGTTGAAAGAAAATGACTTTAAAAATAGGGAAGAATCGGAAATTTCTCCTATCAATATTGAAGATGCTATGGATAATTATAAGAGAGTGTTGGAAATAGCGGGAGAGATAAGCGGAGATGTAATTGCACCCAATGCTGAAATGGTTGACAAGGAAGGACCTACCTTATCGGATAATTATGTTCATTATGCCAAGGGTACAGATGAAAATATGGACATTTTAAAAAAGGCAGGAATTATGGGGATGACGCTTCCTATAAAATACGGTGGATTAAATTTCCCTACAACCGTTTACTGTATGGCTGTAGAAATGATTTCAAGGGCTGATGCAAGTTTGATGAATTTATTCGGTCTTCAAGATATTGCCGAGACAATTAAGGAGTTTGCCACAGAAGAAATTAAAGAGGAATATCTTCCAAGATTTGCCTCGGGTGAATCAACCGGAGCTATGATTTTAACCGAGCCTGATGCCGGTTCTGATTTACAGGCAGTAAATATGAAGGCAAGTTTAGACAAGGATGGTGTTTGGAGACTTAACGGAGTAAAACGATTTATCACAAACGGTAATGCCAAACTATCTTTAATCTTAGCAAGATCGGAAGAGGATACTACTGACGGAAGAGGACTTTCTATGTTCTTGTATGAGAGAGACAAGACGATAACCGTTAGAAGAATAGAGGATAAGATGGGAATTCACGGCTCTCCCACCTGTGAGTTAGTCTATAAGGATTCACCTGCAATATTGATAGGAAAGAGAAAATTCGGATTGATAAAATATGTAATGGCATTAATGAACGGTGCAAGGATAGGTGTGTCCTGTCAAGCCGTAGGGATTGCAGAGGCTGCATACAGGGAAGCTTTTAAATACGCCGATGAAAGAATTCAATTCGGGAAGAAGATAAACAGGTTTCCCGGCGTTTTTGAAATGTTAACCGATATGAAAATTAAGATTGATGCAGCTCGAACATTGCTCTACGAAACGGCAAGATTTATTGATATTTATAAGGAGTATGATGAGATAGCAAAGGAAAGACCCCTAACTCCAACTGAAAAGAAGGAACTAAAAAAATATAGAAAAAGGTCTGAAGTTTTAACACCGCTCTTAAAGGGTATTTCAAGTGAGTACTGTAATCAGGTTACTTATGATGCTGTTCAGGTTCACGGTGGTACGGGATTTATGAGAGACTTTCCTGTTGAGAGATTATACCGAGATGCAAGAATTACAAGTATTTACGAGGGGACAACTCAGTTACAGGTAATTGCAGCCGTAAAGGGAGTCAGTGGTGGTATTTTTAACGAATTATTAAGAGAATATCAAAATGTAGAGATAAAGCCTGAATTAGAATTTTTGACAAAAATATTGAAGACAATGACTGATGAGTATAAGGCAACTATTAAAATGGTTGACGATGCAAACGACATTGAATTTACAAGCTTTCACTCAAGAAGATTGGTCGAGATGTTTGGCAATATAATAATGGGCTATTTATTAACCTTTGATGCGGATAGAGAGACAGAGTATAAGTTTAAGTCAATTGCCGAATTATTCTTAAAGAAGGCTCAGTCTGAAAACAGAGAAAAATTCTCATATATAAGAAAATCTCAGATTAAAGATATGAGTCTTTATAAGAAATTTGCCATTTAAGATTATTTAAAATTGTCGGGCAATAATTATTAATAGGTCAGAACAGACCACAATAAAGAGAGCAACACGATGTTGCCCTCTTGTATTGTATATGTATTGTATAAATTAATCGTTTATTAGGAATAAATACAGAGGTATGAAACTGCCTCTTTTACATTTATCGTAAATTCTTTGTTTTTTGGAACGGAAAAAGATTCACCTTTTTTATACGTTTTCTTTGTTCCGTCAGGTAATGATGCTTCCATTTCGCCGATTATAATTTCCATTAATTCATCTGTACTTGTTCCAAAGGTAAACTCTCCTGTTTCAATAATTCCAACCGTAAAGTCTTTATTGTCAACATTATTACCAAGACTCTTAACCTTTCCTTCAAAATATTCATTTGCTTTAATCATAACAACTCCTTAATTTTCTTATTTCATATTTTAAAATGACTTTACGAAGGTGTCAATATAATACCTTTTCAAATTAATAGAAATTTTTTCTGCTGCTCTTCTTGAAGGAAATTTCACGGATATTACCTTATAATATTCATCAATAATTTGTATTGAGAAAACAGTATCTGTAACCCTTCTTATTTTATTTAACAGTTTCTCCGCATTTATTCTATCCCTGAACGCACCGGCCTGTATGTAAAACCATTGCGTCTGTTCCGACTTAACCGTATAGTTTCGGGTTCTATGTTGAACATTATCTAACTTTGTTTGCTGTGAACTCTTTAAAATAATATTACTATTCGAAAGTTTATTTAAATGTTTGTTATTCAATAATGTTAAAATAACCGGAGCCGTTCCCGTGTCCTCAATTCCCAACATAGATGCGGCTTTTTTAGAGAGGTCGATTATCCTATTTTTTACAAAGGGCCCCCTGTCGTTTATTCTGACAATAACCTTTTTATGGTTCTCAATATTTAAAACTTCAACAATTGTATTAAAGGGAAGAGTTTTATGTGCTGCGGTTAATTTGTACTTATCATACACCTCTCCGTTTGAAGTTCTTCTACCGTGAAACTTTCCTCCATACCAGGATGCAATACCTCTTTGAAAAAAATACTTTGAAACATTCCTTGTAAACTTGCTTTCAGATACCTTATCTCTTTTAATTGTTGCAACCGGAGTAATATCTCTCCCTGTTTCAACAATATGTCTCTCCCTGGAGGTTAAGTCAGTACCTTCATTATCTTTGGGAACCACTTGTGGCTCATATCTTCCTCCACAATTATAAATAAAGGCACTTATAATAAGGATTAATGCACTATGTATAAATCTCCGGTTTATCATTATATTATTTTCTTACCCAATGACCCTTTACCCAAATTTTCTTACCATTTCTCTTACGCCATCTTCCGGGTATCCATCTCTTATTGCTTTTTTTTTTAACCCAATAGCCGTTTCTCCATAACCATGTACCTCTTTTCCAATTCCAATGACCCTTTACCCAAATATAATTTCTACCGGGTCGTCTTGTCCTAACTGTTATTTTTCTTGGAGGAGGATTTGTCTTCGGAGCAATGGTAACGCAGGAATAATCAATAAAAACAAAAAAGGACAACACTATTGTCAATAATACTTTTTTTATCATCTCTACCTCACTAATAAGCACTTAATAAAAAGCACCAACGATATTATTGCAAAAAAACAAAAATTATTCAAATTAAAATTTTAGGTAAAACCTTAATTTTTCATCAAAATTGTAGCGAAATGCCCAAGAAGGCTATTATAACAAGTTAAGTG